>CAZBYU010000323.1:0-1645 GCA_964496235.1 uncultured Oscillospiraceae bacterium
GTTTTCATCATATTCGACAGTAACCTGCGCCCGGACGGCAAGACGCAGGTTACTGTCGAATATGATGAAAACCGCCGCCCCGTGCGCGTGGACACCGTTGTCATCTCCACTCAGCACGCCCCCGACGCGGAGCTTGACACCATACGCCGCGACATGATAGAGCTTGTCATAAAGCCCATTATACCCGCCGAGCTTCTCGACGAGAATACCAAATACTTCGTCAACCCCACCGGTCGCTTCGTGATAGGCGGACCGCAGGGTGACAGCGGATTGACCGGACGCAAGATAATAGTGGACACCTACGGCGGCTCTGCGCCCCACGGCGGCGGCGCATTCTCCGGCAAGGACCCGACGAAGGTCGACCGCTCTGCCGCTTATGCCGCGCGATACATCGCTAAAAACGTCGTTGCGGCAAAGCTAGCCACGCGTTGCCAGGTTCAGCTTGCTTACGCCATCGGCGTTGCCAAGCCCGTGAGCGTTCTGGTGGAGACCTTCGGCACGGGTAAGGTGGACGATTTCACCCTTGCAGAGGCTGTGGAAAAGGTGTTCGACCTGCGCCCGACGGCGATAATCCGCGAGCTGGATCTTAAAAAGCCCATCTACCGTCAGCTTGCCGCCTACGGTCACATGGGTCGTGAGGATCTGGGTGTGCGCTGGGAGGATACCGACAAGGTTGACGCACTCCTCGCGGCACTGAAGTAAAAACATGTTATATGCATAAGTTATCCCCCGCGTCGACATGCCGTCGCCGCGGGGGATAAAAAAGCTCGGTGGGCTATCCCACCGAGCTTTTCAAATATATTCGGTTTATTCCACGCTTATCATGTAGTAGTAGACAGGCTGACCGCCGTCGACAACGCTGACCTCGGCATCGGGGAAGCAAGCGGTGATGGTTGCCGCCGCGTCCTCAGCATCGGCAAGCTGTACATCTTCGCCGTAATAGACGGTGACAAACTCCGGGGAGAATTCATCAAACGCCCAGCTGAGTTCTTTAAAGAGGGTCTTGAGGTTGGTGTAGCTGCCCAAAAGTGCGCCGTCAAGGAGGGCGAGGTATTCGCCCGCGTGAATGGTGTGACCGTCAAAGTCCGAGTCACGCGCGGCATATGTGACCATGGCGGTGTGTACCTGACCCATGGCATCGAGCATTATCTCGGAAAGCTCCGCCTCGCTCACGTCGGGGTTGAAGTTCAAAAGCGCGGCAACGCCTTGCGGCACGGTCTTTGTCGGAATGACGACCACGCGCTTTTCCGTCAGCGGTATGCACTGCTCGGCGGCCATGATTATGTTTTTGTTGTTCGGGAAAACAAACACGGTGGAGGCGGGGGTGCGGTTTATCTCGCGGAGGATATCGTCGGTGGAGGGGTTCATGGTCTGCCCGCCGGTGACAATTCCGTCTGCACCCAGCTCCTTGAAGAGCTTTGCCATGCCGTCACCGGCACAGACGGTCACGATGCCGAATTCCTTTTCCGGTGCGGCAACGGCGGTGCCTTCAAGCTCTGCCTCGATCGCGTCAAGGTCATCGGTGGACTGTGCCTTGCGTCCGGCAACTATGTCATCGTGCTGAGTACGCATGTTTTCTATCTTGGCAAGCTCAAGTGTGCCGTACTTCTGCGCCTCGTTGAGCGCGTCGCCGGGGGTGTTGGTG
>CAZBYU010000324.1:0-1638 GCA_964496235.1 uncultured Oscillospiraceae bacterium
GTATTAATCTGCTCATTTAAAAGACGGATATTCCCTTCCGACTGATTCAATGAAATTCTGTCCTTAGATAATTGCTCCTTTTTTTGCTCCAGCAGCCCGTTAATCTTCTCAAGCTCTGTCTCCAATGCCGCATATTCTTCCTTTGTTTTCGCAAACTCCCTGTCTGCCTCCGCAAGATCCTTAGAAGCAATATCCTGCTTTTGCGCAAGAGTCTTCAATTCCTCCTGCGTCCTGTCATATTCAGATAAAAACAGATTGATATCCAAATTACGGAGCTCATCACGATAAGAAAGATATTCTCTCGCCTTGTCCGACTGTTCCTTTAACGGTCCAACCTGCTTTTCCAATTCTGAGAGAATATCTTCTATACGCACCATATTCTGACGCTCTTCTTCCAGATTTTTCTCGGCAGCCGCCTTTCGCTTCTTATATTTGACAATGCCTGCCGCTTCATCAAAAAGCTCACGCCGCTCCTCCGGCTTTCCGCTTAATATCTTATCAATCTGACCCTGCCCTATGATGGAATATCCTTCTTTGCCGATACCGGTATCAAAAAGCAGCTCCTGCACATCCTTCAATCTGCAGGAAGCTCAATTCAACAGATACTCACTTTCTCCGGAACGGTACACGCGACGTGCAATCTTCACCTCTTCGTACGGAACATTCAATTTATGATCCTCATTGCTGATTGTAATTGCTACATATGCATAGCCAAGCGGCTTTCTCATCTGTGTTCCGGCAAAGATAACATCCTCCATTTTTGCACCACGCAACTGCTTTGCACTCTGCTCACCAAGAACCCAGCGCACAGCATCTGCAACATTGCTTTTTCCGCTTCCGTTTGGTCCCACAATCGCCGTAATTCCATTATGAAATTCAAACAGCATTTTGTTGGCAAATGATTTAAAACCATGTACCTCCAGACTTTTTAAATACATCCTATTACTCCATTTCCTTTTGTCCTATCAGCAATGCGATTTTTGATCAATTATGCTCTAATTGCAGTATTGCCTGATATGCCGCCGCCTGCTCTGCCTTTTTCTTCGTTCTTCCAACTGCACTTGCAAGCTGCTTTCCGTCAATATATACACCAACCTCAAAGGACTTATTGTGATCCGGTCCTTCTTCCTTTAACATCACATATTCCATCTCTGTATGATTTCGTTGTACAATCTCCTGCAGATACGTCTTACTGTCATAAAAAAGCTTCTTTTTCTCAATATCATGCAGAACAAAGTGCTCCACATATTCCTGTGCGCGTGCAAAGCCACCATCCAGATACACTGCTCCTATGGTCGCCTCCATTGCATCCGACAAAATGGAATCCCTCTCTCTTCCTCCGGTCATATCCTCGCCTTTTCCCAACTGGATATATTCTCCCAAATGAAGCTCTCTCGCACAAAGTGCAAGTGTCGGTTCACAAACATAACTGGCACGGATTCTGGTAAGATCTCCCTCCGGCTTCTGCGGATTCTCCAAAAAGATTCTTTCACTGGAAATCAGTTCCAATACGGCATCCCCCAAAAATTCCAGACGCTCATTGCACTCAAATTTGCGCAGCTTCTTCTCATTCGAATAGGAGCTGTGCGTCAGCGCGGTAACCAGCAGATCCGGATTTGAAAACTGATACCCTATCCT
>CAZBYU010000325.1:0-1630 GCA_964496235.1 uncultured Oscillospiraceae bacterium
GTGCACTGACCTTCTATAATGATAAAGAAATGAAAACGCAGCTGACTGACTACAAGGATGAAATCAAGAAGTGGCAGGAAAAGCTGGCAGATTTAGAGGATCGTTACTATTCACAGTTTACGGCGATGGAAACGGCAATGGCGAAGCTGAATTCGCAGCAGAACTATTTCTCAAGCATGCTCGGAGGCTGATGGTTATAGAAGCATAAGGAGGTAAAGGGATGGCACAGTTACATAATGCGGCGCAGATTTATCAGCAGAATGCGATTAATACAGCGTCTCCGGCAAGACTGACACTGATGCTGTATGAGGGAGCAATCCGTTTTTGTAATACGGCACGGGAGTCAATGCAGGATGGTGATTATAAATCATATGAAAAGATAAACACGAATATCAAGAAGGCACAGAATATCATAGTAGAGCTTCGTTCTACATTGGATATGAAATATCCTGTGGCGAAGGAATTTGATAATGTGTATGACTATGTATATCGTCGTTTATATGAAGCAAATGCGCAGAAGGATTTAGATGCGCTGGACGAGGTGATAAAGCATTTGAACACGATGCGTGACACTTGGAAGGAAGTAATGCGTATCAATCATGTAAGCTGATTCTACGAACTGGTGATTAAAGGGGCAAAACAGATGTTTTGCCCCTTTTGTGAATAAGATTAGAATGCCGCGGAAATGGAGGTTGTATAGTTATATGGAAAATGAGATGAGGGTATATATTACTGCGTTGGAGGATTCTCTGAGAAGCAAGGAAGAGCTTTTGAAAGAAATATTGCAGGATACGAAAAAGCAGGAGGCTGTATTACGGGATAAGCGTGCTGGGGTTGAACAGTTTGAAGAGTTTCTCGAAAAGAAGGAAAGCAGAATACGCAGAATTAATCAGCTGGACAATGGCTTTGAGGGCTTGTATCAGAAGGTCGGCGCTTCTCTGAAGGCACAGAAGGAACAGTATCGCAGTCAGATACAGGGAATGCAGGAGCAGATAAAGCGCATTACGGAGCTGGGTGTTCAAATTCAGGCGGCGGAGCGCAGAAATAAAGAGCTTTTTGTGACTTTTGCGGATGAAAAGCGGAAAGAAATCAGAGAGTTTGGCATAAACAACCAGACGGCTGCAAGGTATTACCAAAACATGGCAAATCAGCATCATGAGTGGCAGTCATATTTTATGGATAAGAAAAAGTAAACAGACAAAGATTAGATAAATGATAAAAATATTTGAAAAATATTGAAAAAGGGGTTAAGGGAATGGAAAAGCTCACCGATATATAAGGTGTAAGTTAGAAGAACAGGAAGTGAAAACTTACAAGAGCTGTTATCATTCCCATGAAGGATGTTCAGGATGAACAGAAATCAGGGTAAGGATAAATTCCGAAACAGAAGCGTGTACGGACGTGAATGGGACGGGAAACTATAAACATATCACCAGTGGCAGGGACGCCACTGTAATTTCAAGGAGGAATTGCTATGATAGTACAGCACAATATGTCAGCGCTTAACACAAACAGACAGTTAGGCATCACAAACAAGGCTCTTTCTAAGAGCACAGAGAAGTTATCTTCAGGTTACAAGGTAAACCGTGCAGCAGATGATGCAGCAGGACTTTCTATTTCTGAGAAGATG
>CAZBYU010000326.1:0-1629 GCA_964496235.1 uncultured Oscillospiraceae bacterium
TGATACTCAACATCGACCTTGCGGCCGAAGCAGTTGATAAATTTATCAGACAGCGTAAAACGCCGTCAATTGGGAATTATACAATATGATAAATGACTTTGTCAACTGAAAAATTGCGAATTTGCATTATCCGAGTAAAACAAAGGACGAAAGCGGAGGCGGGGTGAATACTTGATTCGCTTTTCTTTTGCCGTACCCGCGTATCACGGCATACGGCAGAGCATAACGGCGAGTATACCCTCTTTCACTTCAATCTCCACGTCATTTGCGCCGTACCACTCATTGCTTGTGCCGATGGGGAAGGTGTTGGTCACGGTAGTGTTTTCAAGGGAATACTTTGCCCCGCGTATGCTCACACCGCGGGAAACATCCGTCACGGAGAACACGGACAGAGACCGACCCTCATGCGCCGGAAGTGTCAAAGCGCAGTCGGAGAAAACGTATATTTCAGAGTCTTTTCCGCAGAGCTTCACGCTTGCCCCGCGCTTAGCGGCAAAAGCGGCGGTTTGTATGTTGGCATATAGATGGTCAAGCCGACCGCCGAGAGCGCAGTAAATACGGATGTGCTTAAAGCCGAGGTCAAGCGCGTGACGCACGGCGGACATGGTGTCTGTGTCGTCTTTTTCCACGGGGAGACGCACGATGTCGATTCCCGTGGGAAGCTCACAGGAGAGGGAGTCAAAGTCGCCTATTATCAGCGTGGGGGTTATTCCGTCACGCACGGCGTATTCGTAGCCCCTGTCGCACACGATGACTGACAGGCAGTCGCGTATATCGTTCATCTCGGCGTATTCCCCGCCGGAGATTACAGCGCATATTTTATCCATTACAGCCTCCGAGGTAAGAAGTATTCCGACTGCCATTATACCACAGCAGTCGGAATAGTTGAATACACCTTATTTAGCGGTTCGTGCCTATTGTGCCGATGGGATATCCTCGCCGCGTATGTACCTGCCCAGCGGCTTCCACAAAAGCCAGCCGACAAGGAGACAGAATATGAGGTCGCAAAGCATGTAACTGCCGTTATAAAGTGCGGAATAGAGCCAAGGGGTGGTCATCGTCATGCCGAAGAAGCTCTCCGGCATGTATTCACCCCAAACCAGCACACCGACTAGGTAATGCACGAGAAATCTTGCCGCAGAGCCGACGGCGGAGCCGATAAAGAAGCCCTTTTCCGCTCTGAAAAACAGCCCGGCGAAGCCGAGTACCGTGAAAGCAACGAGATAATCTCCCAGTATTGATTGCCAGCCCCATGCGTATGCACCGTCAAGCAAAAGCTGAAGCACACTGAAAGCAAAGCTTGCCAGCATGCCGGGTGCGAAGCCCCAACGCGCACAATAGATGAATATCGGCAACATGCTCAGACACACGGAGCCGCCTTGTGGCAACTCAAACAGCTTGATATAGCCCAGTACTTGAGCCAAAGCGACAAGTACAGCACCCTCGCACAGTGCGCGGAGCTTGAGATGAGATTTGTTTTTCATTTTTACCTCCATGAAAGTTGAATACTTTCGGAAGCTGCGAATACTCCGCCGTGTGCCGTGTCTCCGCCGTCGACCCCTCCCGGGTACGCAAAAAAGCGCAGGGTCAAAAGCCTTGACCCTGCGCATATCGGACGTAATCGCTGTT
>CAZBYU010000327.1:0-1620 GCA_964496235.1 uncultured Oscillospiraceae bacterium
GGGCAAGGATAACGCCGCCGCCTCCGGTGTCGCAGACGAGCCTATCCGCTGGATAGTCGATGACTGCGCGAAGTTTGTCGAGCGCGAGATACGCCGCGGTCGCCGCTATGACGCGATAATCATGGATCCGCCCTCGTATGGGCGCGGACCCGGCGGCGAGGTGTGGAAGCTGGAGACTAATCTCTGGCCGTTCGTGTCGCTGTGCGCGGGAGTGCTGAGCGATGACCCGCTTTTCGTCATCATAAATTCATACACCACCGGGCTTTCCGCATCGGTGCTGAGCTATGTGACGGAGAGCATATTCACAAAGAAATTCGGCGGGCGATCCGATGCTCAGGAGCTTGGGCTGCCGGTCACGGAGAGCGGGCTGTGTCTGCCCTGCGGCGCGACGTGCCGTTGGGAGCGTTGACAAGCCCCGGCAAGAACAAAACGATATGTCAATAATAAGCTTTAAGAATGTACATTATACCTATCCCGGCGATGAGCTGGAAAGCCTTTGCGGGATAGACCTCGATATCAAGCGCGGTCAGTTCGTGGCGGTGCTGGGTCATAACGGCTCGGGCAAGTCCACGCTTGCAAAGCACATGAATGCCATTCTCATTCCCGATGAGGGCAGTGTGCTGATAGACGGTGTGGATACCGCCGACGAAGAGCGGCTTCTCGATGTGCGTCGGTGTGTGGGCATGGTGTTTCAAAACCCGGATAACCAGATAGTTGCGAACGTCGTTGAGGACGACGCGGCTTTTGCCCCGGAAAACCTCGGCGTACCGCCGGAGGAAATACGCCGCCGCGTCGACGAGAGCTTGAAGCAGGTCGGCATGTATGAGCTACGTGAGCATGCACCTCACCTTCTCTCCGGCGGGCAGAAGCAGCGCGTTGCGATAGCCGGGGTTCTCGCCATGCAACCGGAGATCATCGTCCTCGATGAACCCACCGCCATGCTCGACCCTCAGGGGCGGCAGGAGGTGATCGCGACGGTGACGCGCCTTTGCAGAGAAAACGGAATGACGGTCGTTCTCATAACGCACCATATGGACGAATGCGTCGGCGCGGACAGGCTCATTGTCATGTCAAACGGCAGTGTTGTCGCCGACGGCGCACCGGGCGAGGTGTTTGCCGATGTCGCGCTTATGGAGCGTGAGGGCTTGACCGTGCCGGAGACCACCCGGCTTATATACGAGCTTAACAAACAGGGCTTTGACCTCCCGCTCGACGCACTCACGGTCGACGCGTGTGCCGAGGTCATTGCACAGGCAGTGAAGAAATAACAGCTTACGAGGATAGCAAATGGCAGATATCAAAGTGGAGCGTTTGCGTCATGTTTACAGCGCGCAAACCCCGTTTGAAAGGGTCGCCCTCGATGGTGTCGACCTTGAAATACCGCACGGTCAGCTTGTCGGCGTTATAGGGCATACAGGCTCCGGCAAGTCCACCTTCGTCCAGCACCTGAACGCCCTCCTTGCCCCGACGGACGGCAAGGTCTTTGTCGGCGGCAAGGACATAAATGCGGATAAATACTCCCGCAAGGCGGTCAAGGGCGAGGTGGGGCTTGTGTTCCAGTACCCGGAGTACCAGCTTTTCGAGGAGACCGTTTATAAAGACATTGCCTTCGGTCCAAAA
>CAZBYU010000328.1:0-1613 GCA_964496235.1 uncultured Oscillospiraceae bacterium
CTTCTACATTATTATGTTTATGATGAGATTTTCTAATGGATATCCGCAACCATAAGAAAGAGAAATAATTAACAAGCACCGCCGAGACGAAAAGTTGTTGGTTTTCAAGGGGGAGAGGGCGTTTTCTCCCTTGAGAATGGCGGCGGGTATTCTGCTGAAATCACGCGCTTTTGTGGCAAAAAGCGTTAATGCTGTTAACACAGCACGAAAATTTCTTAACGCGCTCTTTGCAGAAAACTTACAGTAAATGAACGATTTATGAGGAAAAGGAGCGAAAAAAGAGGGGCAAAAAAACGCCTCCCCTCGAAAAAGAGGGGAGACACCGGGTGCGGAGTGAAGTGTGATACCGTTGAGGAGTCTGTCAAAAAAGTTCTATTGAACTTTTTTGACAAGCTGTGCTGATTATTTATTCTCGCTCTTTTTGCCGACAAGGGTGTAAACGAAGAAAACGAGGAGCGTGCCGAAGGCGATGCCGTAGAGTATGCCGGTGTTGACCTTGCCGAAGAAGTCCATCATCTGACCGGCGAACACCAACGCCATCAGCGGCGCGACAAGCCACTTGATGCAGAACTTATAGAACGCGTCAAAGAACTTGGAGTTTATGCCGGAATGTACCTCGTCGAGAATGAATCCGGGCTTCAACTCCCAGCCGATCATGAGTGCCATAAGCATTGCGCCCACGGGCATTGCCAGACCCTCGGACCACCAGTCCATAAAGTCGAGCCAGCAGTCATTCCACGTATCCACGCCGAACCAGCTCTGGAACGGAACCCATACGCCGTTAGAGCCGAGACCGTCGATCGCCACGAGGACAGCCTCAATGGTGATGGCGGCGGACACCCAGAGGACGATGTTCGTCCTGTCGGCACTCTTGCCTTCTGCGACGCGCTTGTCGATGAAGTAAGCGGCGATAACCTCCATCAGGGAGATGGCGGAGGAGATGGCGGCGATGATGACGAGGAGATAGAAGATGACGCCGAAGAGCGGACCTGTCGGGCCCATGGAGGAGAAAACGTCTTGCAGGGTGACAAACAGGAGCTTCGGACCGCCGAGAGCGATCTCGTTGACGGGGATGCCGCTGTTAATGCCGTTGGCAACGGCGGCGGGGATAACCGCAAGACCCGCCATGAGCGCGACGATGGTGTCGCACACGACGATGATGGAGGAGTTTTTGACGAGGTTTTCTTTCTTGTCAAGATAAGAGCCGTAGGTTATCATTGCGCCCATGGCGAGAGACAGGGAGAAGAACATCTGTCCGCCTGCCGTGCCGACAACGGAGATGAGGCTGGGTGCTTCGTCGATGAAGCCGCCCTCCACCGCATAGCCGGGGACGAACATGAACTTCAAGCCCTCCACCGCATTAGGCAGAGTGAGTGAACGGACGATGACGACGACGAGCATGACGAAAAGCGCGGGCATGCCGATTTTGTTGAACTTTTCAATGCCGCCGGAGATGCCGCCCTTGACGATTATCATGCACAGCGCGAGGAAGAGCAGAGTGAACAGCGCACAGCCGAACTGATTCGTCAGCATCGCGCCGAAGGTGTTAGACCCGGTTATCGAGCTGCCGAACAGACCGCTCAGACCAAAGCCCAGCTCGGCGAGGTTTAGGC
>CAZBYU010000329.1:0-1593 GCA_964496235.1 uncultured Oscillospiraceae bacterium
TGCATCAACATGGTTAAGACCGACAACGGTGCTGCTTACATGAGCAAGCTCTCTTGAGTTTAATCTGCTAACCCAATCTTTTAACTGAGAAGACGGGTCATCGGGAGGTCTTCTTCCGATGACCCGTTTTTTAGAAATCTCTCAACAAATCGCCTGCGGCACTCGGCGGATCTTTTGCCGCAACTCGCACTCAATAAGCCTTGAAATACGCCAAGTATTCCTGCGGCTTCTTTCGCGCGATTTGCGACAATATCTCTCGACGATTGCTCTTGACGATTTATTCATTGTTTCCTTTGAGCAATGATTTGCCGGAAGCCACTGCCCCGCAGGTCGGCTTCCAGTGGCATATATTGAGAGCCATGCTCTCACAACAGTAAATGCGCTTGCAAAAGGCAGGGATGATAGAAAAATGTCCGAGCAAAATGCGAAAAATATACTCTCCATCCGAGGTATGTGTAAGTCCTTCGGCAGAAACCGTGTTTTGGACCACATTGACTTGGATGTGAAGCAGGGTAGCATCATGGGGCTTATGGGAGAAAACGGCGCAGGCAAGTCCACCATGATGAAATGCCTTTTCGGTACTTATCAAAAAGACGAGGGAACCATTCTTCTTGACGGGAAAGAAGTCAACTTCAGCGGCCCGAAAGAAGCCCTTGAAAACGGCGTTGCGATGGTGCATCAGGAGCTGAATCAGTGCCTTGAACGTAATGTACTCGACAACCTCTACCTCGGTCGTTTCCCCGTCAATTCATTCGGCAAGGTCGACGAAAACCGTATGAAGGCGGAGGCAACCGAGCTGTTCAGAAAGCTGAACATGACGGTCAATCTCTCCGCTCCGATGAAGACGATGTCTGTTTCCACCCGCCAGATGGTGGAGATAGCCAAGGCGATCTCCTACAACGCAAAGCTCATAGTTCTCGACGAGCCTACATCCTCCCTCACGGTGAGAGAGGTTGAAAAGCTTTTTGAAATGATGCGTAACCTCAAAGAACAGGGTATTTCGCTTATCTATATCTCCCACAAGATGGACGAGATTTTCGAGATTTGCGATGAGGTATCCGTTCTGCGTGACGGCAAAATGATAGTCACCGAGAAAACGGACGAAACCGACATGAACCGGCTCATCACCCACATGGTCGGTCGTCCTCTGGGCAACCGCTTCCCCAAAATAGACAATACACCCGGCGATGTTGTTCTCTCTGTGCAGCATCTGTCAACAAAATATGAACCGAACCTGAAAGATATTTCTTTTGATGTGCGTGAGGGCGAGATATTCGGTCTTTACGGTCTTGTCGGCGCAGGACGTAGCGAGCTTCTTGAAACAATGTTCGGTGTTCGCACAAGAGCGGCAGGTCGAGTTTATTATAAAAACAAGCTGATGAGCTTTACCAGTGCCAAGGATGCCATGATGCACGGGTTTGCGATGATCACGGAGGAACGCAAGGCGACCGGTCTCTTCCTTGAGGGCGATTTGGTCTTCAACTCCACGATTTCAAACCTCCCGCATTATATGAGCGGCATTGCCCTCTCCAATGACAAGATGGTAAAAGCCACCGCCAATGAAATCAACATCATGCATACCAAGTGTATGGG
>CAZBYU010000330.1:0-1584 GCA_964496235.1 uncultured Oscillospiraceae bacterium
CTATAGTTCCTGTGGGTCTGACAAAGTACCGCGACGGCTTATACCCGCTCACACCCTTCACGCCGGAGCATGCCGCCGAGACGATTGACCGGATAACCGCCTTCGGCGATGAGTGCGTCAAAAAGTTCGGCACGCGCATATTCTTCTGCGGTGACGAGATGTATATTAAGGCAGGGCGTGAGATCCCGGACGATGAGTTTTACGAGGAGTATACCCAGCTTGAAAACGGCGTGGGCATGATACGCCTGATGCATACGGAGTTTCGCTCCGCCCTCATGCTCTCCGACGCACCGGACGGTGTTCCGTTCACCATTGCCACGGGTGCGGCGGTCGCGCCGTATTTTGAGCGACTGCTTGCCATGGCAAAGCACAAATACCCCGAGCTTGACGGACGCGTCTACGCCATACAAAATGACTTTTTCGGACACATGATAAACGTCACCGGTCTCATCACGGGCGGTGATCTGATAAACCAGCTTAAAGACAAATACCTCGGTGAGCGGCTTTTCATTTCGCAGAATATGCTCCGCCGTCAGGAAATGGACTTTTTGGATGATGTCACACTTGAGCAGGCGGTTAACGCACTCGGTGTACCCATCTACCCCATCGAGTCGGACGGCTTTGCACTCTGGGACGCGATGAGCGGTGTTTTGCCCGAGGTGAAGCTCCCCGAACGTGACGGGGAAGTGACCGAGTATTATAAATACAACCAGAATTAAAACCGGAATTGACCCGATAATAAGATTTGAAAGTTAGGGAGGGAAAAACCTTGGCAAAACCTCTTGTAGCCATAGTAGGTCGCCCGAATGTGGGCAAATCCATGCTCTTCAATAAGCTCGTCGGCAAGCGGCTGAGCATAGTTGAGGATACCCCCGGTGTCACGCGCGACAGGCTCTATGCCGAATGCGAGTGGTGTGGGCGTAAGTTTAACATTGTCGATACCGGCGGCATAGAGCCGACCACCGACAGTGAAATTTTGCTGTTCATGCGTGAGCAGGCGCAGATAGCCATAAACGCGGCGAATGTTATAATCCTTGTCACGGATATCCGCACCGGTGTAACCGCCGCGGATAAGGACGTGGCGAATATGTTGTTGCGCTCTAAAAAGCCAGTGGTGCTTGCCGTCAACAAGGCAGACTCCACCGGCGCGACAGACCCCGCAATATATGAGTTCTATGCCCTCGGTCTCGGTGACCCCATTGCCGTCTCCGCTGTCCACGGTCACGGCACGGGCGACCTTCTTGACGAATGCCTTAAACACTTCCCCGAGCCAGACGGCAATGACGAGGAAGATGACAGCATCAAGGTCGCCGTCATCGGCAAGCCCAATGTCGGCAAGTCCTCTTTGGTCAACCGTGTGCTGGGTGAAAAGCGCGTCATTGTCTCCGACGTTGCCGGCACTACGCGCGACGCGGTGGATACCGCCTTTGAAAACAAATTCGGCAAATATGTCTTCATTGATACCGCCGGCATCCGCCGCAAATCCAAGGTCGACGAGCGCGTGGAAAAGTTCTCCGTCATGCGCGCCCAGCTTGCCATTGAGCGGGCGGACGTGTGCCTGATCATGATAGATGCGCGTGACGG
>CAZBYU010000331.1:0-1579 GCA_964496235.1 uncultured Oscillospiraceae bacterium
GGTCACGCCGGTTTTATCCACGCTCCAAGACCAAGTGACAGTGTGATCGGCGACACCGGAACCGTTCGAGAACGTCGGCGTTGCCTCATACTGCTTTGTGGTGTCATTCCAAGTAACATCGACTTTCGTAATGGTGACGGGGATAGTCACGTTGACGGTTGCGACGGCAAACTTGCTTTTATCGGCATTTGAGGTTGCGGTTATCGTGACGGTCTGGCTGGTGGTGGCAGCGTCGAGCACGGTCACCTTGCCTGCCGTGTCAATGGCAACGACATCGGCGGGGGAAGCAGACCATGTGACGGTTCTGTCCGTCAAAACCTCGGGAAGAACCGTGGCGGTCAGGTCTACGGAGCCGCCCTTGGTGAGCGTGGCGGACTCGGGAGTGACCTTGACATCGGTGACAATATCGGTGTAGTAAACGGTGACGTGGTTGCTTTCAAGCTTGGTGCTTTCGTCGGTTCCCTTTATGGCGGTGACGTAGATGTCACTGCCGTTTACTATCCTGTCGGTATGCCATGTGACGGTGGAACCGAACACGCGCTCCACAGTGTCCGAGCCGCCTTCGGCACTCTCTTTAACATAGTGCCAGGTGAGAGTGTAGCCGTCAAGAGAGCCAGTGGTCAACGCGACATTGCCTGTGACATCGGCGGTGGAGGTGGTGGCTGAGACCGTCAGCTCCAACGCGGGAGGGGTAGGCTCGTCGGCATACGCGCCTGTGACGCACATGCTTGCCAGCATGCCCACGAGGAGCAGCATGGACAGCACTTTCTTCATTTTTTTCATATTATCGTCCTCCTTGAACGAGGTTAATTTGCTTTGCCTTGCACGTTTGCGATTTTACACACAGTTACTATACCATAGTTTTTGCGTTTTGGCAACATAAGTGTTACAAATTCCCTCGGTATTTTTTGCATTTTCCGTGTGCCACACCGTGCCGGCTTGCATTGATTTCGCTTTCGTGTGTTAAGACGCGGTGTGTTCATAAAAGTTCCCGCCGATTTAAGGCAATTTTCAGGAAATTTTTGCGCGGGATAAGAAGACTCAGCGCACACTCACAATACCCTTTGCAAAAGCACGGGGGCGTGGTATAATAACATGTTACTATTATTATGCATGAACAACAAAACGGAGGGGCGGCGTGAGCCGCGCTTAAACATGGGAAAAGAGCAATATATCGAGGCCGGGCGCATCGTAAACACGCATGGTGTTGTCGGCGAGGTCAAAATAGAGGTCTGGCTGGATTCTCCGCAGTTTATGAAACGCTGTGGTCGGCTTTTCATCGGTGGAGTAGAAAAGAAAATCACAGGTGCGCGTGAGCATAAGGGATTTCTCCTTGCCAAGCTCGACGGGGTGGACGATGTCAACGCCGCGGCGGCGTTGAAGGGGAGAACGGTTCACATCGACCGCGCGGACGCACCCTTGGCAAAGGGCGCGTACTTTTTGCAGGACATCATCGGCGCACGTGTCGTGGACGAGGCGGGGACTGATGTCGGCGTACTTACCGAGATAATGGAGACTCCGGCATCGCGCATATACATCGTGCGCGGCGAGCGGGAGCATATGATTCCCGCCGTGCCGG
>CAZBYU010000332.1:0-1571 GCA_964496235.1 uncultured Oscillospiraceae bacterium
CCCCGAGGGAGTTACGACTGCAATTGAGAACGCAAAAAAAGACCCCGAGCTTCCGAGTAATTACACAAACGAAAATCTTGTCGATAATCCGCTGATCGAGTCGGTAAGCGGCAACATGTTCACAAACCCTGTCCTCTCCCCCGATAACGGTGAGCTTGCATGGGGAACGCCATCGAACGGCTATTACGGCATCGGCGACCCCTTCGTTATGCGCTGGAACGGTAAATATTACCTCTACAGCTCGACACCCGATGGTAAGAGTGGTATAAAATGCTCAGTCTCCGATGATCTCGTGACTTGGAGGGCAGGCGAATACGACAGTGGCTATTGCACACGCGAGACAACGACAGCCTACGCTCCCGAGGTCGTGTATTATAACGGTACATTCTATATGTACACATCGCCGGACGATACAAGTCATAAGACCCACAAGGTTTTGACCTCTACCTCGCCGACAGGACCGTTTAAGATCGTCGGTGAGGTGCAGAACAGAACCGGCAATGACTCGATAGACGGACATGTCTTTATCGATGATGACGGTAAGTGGTATTTCTATAAAGCCCTCGACAATAACGTCTGGTGCTATGAAATGAGTTCGCCGACCTCGGCAAGTAACAGCGGCAATGTGGCAGTTTTGAATATGCAAGCTGGCGGCATGACCGCATGGACCGAAGGACCGATGGTAATAAAGCATAACGGCAAATATTATCTCACCTATTGCGGCAACCATGTCTGGTCGGAGGGATACCGCATCAATTACGCCGTCGGAAGCAGTCCCAAGAGCTTCTCCGAAATGGGTGATAACCCCCTCCTTGTGCGACATATCAACTCAACATCGGCTGCATTTGAGGGCACTTACGAGTTTTATGACGGACTCGGTCACAGCTCGACGGTCCTCGGACCCAATCTTGACTGTTACTATATCGTTTATCACTCGATCCATAACGGTGTTGTCGGTCAGCGTCAGATGCGTATCAACCGCCTTGCATTCAACGGCGACTATATGTATGCCCTCGGACCTACATCATCAGCCTCAAGACCCACAATGCCGACCGTGTATAATGATTTCATCCCGGGGAGCA
Organism: uncultured Oscillospiraceae bacterium; assembly: GCA_964496235.1. GTDB lineage: Bacteria > Bacillota > Clostridia > Oscillospirales > Oscillospiraceae > Limivicinus. The sequence goes on from CAZBYU010000332.1 coordinate 1,083, forward strand.
ATGATGCATTCAATCTCAGCGGATTTAGGGTAGACGGCTCATACCGTGCAGGAACCGAGAAAAACGGCATCGTCCTCGAGCAGGGTACAAAACTTCTCTCAACTGCCACGTTCGATACAAGCTATACGATGGAATGTAACTTCATGTACATGCCGAACGGCGGCAGAGCGGGCGTGATCTTCAACTATAAGAATGACTCAAATTACGGTAAGGCGATCTTCGACAAAAACGCACAGACACTCACCGTGACATTCGTTATAAACGGAAAGAGCGTCTCCTATGTTAAAGCACTTGCCAAGAGCTTTGGTCAGAATGTAAATTTCGACGCTTGTCAGATGCTCACCGTAAAGCGTGACGGCGATCACTTCACATTCCTTGTCAATAATCGCGAGCTTTGCGATTACAGCGCATCCCTCGGCGAGGGCAGCTGCGGTGCGATTGCCGAGAAGGACATCGTTAAGGTTGGCTTTACCGCCCTTAATACCGAGG
>CAZBYU010000333.1:0-1563 GCA_964496235.1 uncultured Oscillospiraceae bacterium
GTCTTGCCGTGGTCAACGTGGGCGATTATTGCAACGTTTCTGAGTTTGTCCATATAAACATGCTCCCTTGTACCTGTGCCGCGTTAATCGGCACACGAAAAAGAATGATAATAGATTTTCAACACAAAACTGAATTTTATCACCGCCGAGCCGAAATTGCAATACATTACGCGTATATTCACGCAAAAAACTTCTCTGCAAGCTCAATTTGACTCAAATCACCGACAAAGTCGGGCAGGGCGGCGTCCAGAGCGTGCATTTCGGTGCGAAGTATGCCGCATTCGCGCAACACTGCCGCGCCATTTACACGGCGCGGTGCGCCGCCGACAAAGCTTTCAAAGCTGAGAGAGAGTATGTCGGCAAGTGCCGTCTTGTCAAGCGCGAGGGGGCGCATGGTAAAGATGGGACGGTTGACGAGGAAATGCCCGTCCGAGGCGATGTCCACGCTGTCGGATCCGGCGAGAAATAGACGCACTATCTCGCCGCGGCGAATATTCTCCGCCGTGTCGAAGGCGCGACCCTCACCCATGAGGACACAGCGACCGCCGATATCCGTGCCGTAGATTATCCGCTTGCTATAGCGGGCGAAGAAGCCACGCGCCGCGTCGATGTTGCGGGAAAGGTTTTCGTACAGCTCGATGCCGGGGGTGAGGTCGATGCGGACATTGGGGTATTTATCGAGTATGAGGGCGAGGCGGTAAAGCTGTGCGGACATGAAGAAAAAGTGCGCCAAGCACAGGCACAGCCGCGGATGACGCGACAAAACGTTGAGGATCTGCGCGTATTGCGCCTCGTTGTTGACATAGCTTTCGTCGTATAGCCAGCCCTGTTGCACGGCAAAGGCGGGGGCGTTCTCGGCATCCCAGAAATCCTCGGGGTCGTTTATGTGCATTAAGATGGGTACTTGCCGCGACTCTGCCCACGCCCAAAACGCCTCCCACACTGGCGCGTCGAAGTCCGGAATAGGGTGCTTTTTACGCATTTGGGGCTTACCCTCGAGCATTTTGATTCCGTCACAGCCCATTTCTATAAGCCGCTCGCCGCACTGTGCCATGCGCTCGCCGAGCGTGTCGGGGTGTAGGTAGTATTCGCTTAAATCGAGGGAGGAGAAGACGTAGGTGCGCTCAGGGTGCATGCTTTTCACGGCGAGAGCCTGTGGGGTGAGCGAGAGATAACGGCTGTGCGAGACGGTGCAAAGACTGATGGCATCCGTCATGTCGGAGTGCGTGGAGAAAAAGGAGAATACCGCTTTCCCGCAAAAGCTCTCCGAGGGGTGTACATGTGCGTCTGTCAGCTTTAAGCCGTTAAACATCTGCTTCGTCCTCCGTAATGATGATATGATAAATATACCACAGTTGAAATGAGGGCGCAATCGTGGTATTATGTCGGTGAGAAAACGATAAGGTGAGATAAAAATGTCCGACAGCTTTTTTGCATATATTTCGCGTATGCGCTACATCGAAAGATGGAGTCTTATGCGTAATGCCCTTCCCGAAAATATACAGGAGCATAGCCATATGTGCGCCGTTATTGCACACGCACTGGCGGTTATAAGGCGTGACG
>CAZBYU010000334.1:0-1555 GCA_964496235.1 uncultured Oscillospiraceae bacterium
ACCTGCTGCAACATAAAGCTCTCGCCTGAAGCTTACATGACCGTCTCCGCCTTTTCCTGAACGGATATATATTTCAGCTCTGTCTGCAAACATCCTTTCACCTTCCTTCTGCATAAAAACATTTACCTGTTTGGGGAGCATTTTTAACTTTACGGAAAACAGAAGCTTTTCCATAAGGTTAAAAAATAAGGGCTGTAACAAACAGCCCCTATTAGGTATCTTTTACTAGATTATTTAGCTTCTACCGGATATACGGAAGCCTGCTTCTTATCTCTGCCTTTTCTTTCGAAACGAACAACACCATCCACCAAAGCGAATAATGTATCATCGCCGCCGCGACCAACATTCACACCCGGATGAATCTTTGTTCCACGCTGCTTATAAATAATAGTTCCAGCGAGTACAAACTGTCCGTCTGCTCTCTTTGCTCCTAATCTCTTGGACTCTGAATCTCTACCATTCTTAGTAGAACCCATTCCCTTTTTATGAGCAAATAACTGAAGGTTCATCTTTAACATGGTCTTACACCTCCTGCTTTCTCTTAAACTTTAAACGAATATACTTTTTTCCGTACTCATCAGCAATGGACGTCAGTCCCATTACCAACGAACGAAGCAACAGCTCAGCCTGATCGCTGACAGGATGTGACGTAATCTCAAAAGAAACAACATCTCTCTCCTGATGTACTGCATTTTCAAAGGTATCCTTTGTAAATGCCTCAATGGAATTTACCGTGTTAATCACCAGCACGGAAACCGCCGCACAGACTATGTCATTGCCATATGCTGCATAACCGGCATGTCCTTCCATTCGAAATCCACAATATTTATCAGAATCATTCTGGTAAACTGTAACTCGTATCATACTGTCACCTTTTCTGCGATTCTATACCGGATACCGCAAGAATCACTACACAAGCTTATGCATTGATCTTTTCAATCTTAACCTGTGTAAACGCCTGTCTGTGACCATTCTTCTTATGATATCCAGATTTTCTCTTATATCTGTAAACGATAACCTTCTTCGCACGGCCTTCCTTTACGACAGAAGCTGTAACAGTAGCATTTGCTACATCAGCACCGGCCTTTAAAGAACCATCATTTACAGCAACAACCTGATCAAAAGTAACTGTCTCACCTGCTTCTGCTGCAAGTCTTTCTACGTTAATGATATCACCTTCGGCTACTTTGTACTGCTTTCCACCTGTTGCAATAATTGCGTACATAGTCTTTACCTCCTTATCATTACTCGCTAACTACGGTGTCTGTGAAGCATCTCACAGCCTTCTATTTACCTCGTTAAGCGGCACACTAGAATAGTGTAACATCTTGTGGACACCTTGTCAATACTTTTTTTGCAGTAAATATAGACACGGAACATATTTTCCTATATTTTTTACGATACTACAGCACTTCGCAAATTCTGACAAAGCACTCAGCAAAACAGAAAGGAACCTCCCCAAAGCAGCACCAGATGCAGCGGATAAAATATATAAAAGAAATATTTCGGAAGCCTGTACTCCTCCTTTTGCGGAGAATAGCAGAAACAAAATGGA
>CAZBYU010000335.1:0-1553 GCA_964496235.1 uncultured Oscillospiraceae bacterium
AAAAGCCAGGTATCGTAAAAGCTGCTTTTGTTGGATTAAAGGATTTTCTTCTTGCTGCGGGAGCCAATGTTACCGCAACATTGATAACAGCTAAAATGCAAGGCTTGTTCTAATGTATTGGCGGTTAGGTACTCCTGTGCTTAACCGCCTTATCTGCTCCAAAGCGAAACAGACAGCACTTGCCAACAGCGGGCGCAGCCTGTTCGTCTTGATCGTTGACAAGTGCTGTCTGTTTTGCTGTTTACTTTTTACTCCCGAAAAGCAACAGTATATCGAAAATACTTGATATAGGTGTAGCTCATAGCCGAGGAAAAGAAAACGGCACACAGACGGACAAAACCGCTAAAATCACCCCGAAAGATAACAAAAAACGCGCACCTATTAGCGTATGCAAGAAAATTAGGAACAATTCGTAAATATTTGGCGTACCCACTTCTATTTTTGTGGACTTTATGATATAATACTTGTATATACATAACATGCGTTTTTTGGAGGACACGTTATGCGAGCAAAAAACATACAGCAGTTTGTAATATATTCAAGAAAATCAAAGTTTACGGGCAAGGGCGAAAGCATTGAAAATCAGATCGAAATGTGCCGTCAATATATTGCCACGCATTATAGTCAAGAAGAAGCGGATGCGGCACTTGTCTATGAAGATGAGGGCTTTTCCGGGGGTACACTGGAACGTCCGAAGTTCAAGAAAATGATGAGCGATTCTCAAAAAACAAAATTTGACGCCATTGTTGTCTATCGTCTTGACCGTATCAGCCGTAACATCGGGGATTTTGCAAAGCTGATTGAGGATTTGGGAAATCGCGAAATTGACTTTATCTCTATTCGCGAACAGTTTGATACTTCGTCTCCGATGGGACGGGCTATGATGTATATTGCATCCGTTTTTTCGCAGTTGGAGCGTGAAACCATTGCGGAGCGGATTCGAGATAATATGCATGAGCTGTCCAAAACAGGGCGTTGGCTCGGTGGTACTACTCCTACGGGCTATGAATCGGAGAGCATTTCTCACGTAACCGTGGATGGTAAGACACGCAAGGCTTGTAAACTGAAAATTATCCCCGATGAAATCAATTTGGTAAAGCTGATTTTCGATAAATTCATTGAAACAGGCTCGCTTACGAAAACAGATCAATTTCTTATGCAGGGGCGTTATAAGACCAAGCGAGGAAAGACCTTTACCCGTTTCGCTATCAGAGGTATTCTTTCCAATCCCGTGTATATGATTGCAGACGAGGATGCTTACAATTACCTCGTTGAAAACGATGTTGACCTTTTCTCCGATAAGGAAGCGTTTGACGGCAAGCACGGCATTATGGCATATAACCGTACATTGCAACGTCCCGGAAAAGCAACGCAGGAAAAGCCTATGAATGAATGGATTGTTTCTGTCGGTAAGCATAAAGGCGTTATCCCCGGTGCTATGTGGGTGCAGGTACAAAATCTTTTGGAACTGAACAAATCCAAGAGCTACCGCAAGCCACGCAGTAATGTTGCTCTCTTGTCGGGAATCCTCTATTGCGGTAAGTGCGGTGATT
>CAZBYU010000336.1:0-1553 GCA_964496235.1 uncultured Oscillospiraceae bacterium
TACATAATCTGTTTTTATATAATTGCAGACCTGACACACATATACTTTCTCTCCGGATTTTTCGCATGTTGCCGCAACCGTCTCCTTACCCTCACCAAAGCTGTGGCCGAATTTGGCAATCGATTCTCGAGACACATATCCGCAAATTTGACATATCATTTTTTTCAACCCATCCTCGGTGCATGTCGCAACTTTAACTATCTCGGTTACATAGCTGTGATCATACGTTTTGGGAATAACATCATTGCGCACTTTTCCACACACTCTGCATGTAAATGTTTTTACTCCTTCGACGCCACAGGTTGCCTTAGTTGAAACCACACCATCATCATAATCATGTGCTGCGGGTATTATTTCCTGTGCTTTCAAAACATAGTTACAAATCGAGCAATGAGCGCCCGCCGTATATCCGTTTGTTTGACAAGTGGGTGCAACCGCTTCATCTACCACTTCTGTATGCGAGGTTGTTTCTAAAGATTGGCTTTCCGTAGATCCACACAGTTTACAGGTACGTTCCCTAATTCCCTCTGCTATGCAACTCGCGTTTTTAACCGTTATCCACTCGCCGTATTCGTGTTCGCAGTCATTGCTGTCGATATCATTGCCGCAAGCTACGATCAACGCAGCCAAAACAACGGTCGTTATAAGTAAGAATACTTTTTTCATTTTTTGGTTCCCTCCTATTTCAATATGCCCCGTCAAACCATACGACATCACCGGGATCTACATTGGTCATTTTTATGCCATCGCTCAGCTCTGTGCTGTAGTCGGTATACATAGACACAACAGAGCCATTGTTTAACACACAATCGATCTGTGATATTCTGGCAACATACTTGTTATAGTCGCCTCTTCCAAGACAAAGCAACTTAGCGATTCTCTCGTCGCTGTCATTTAGAATCGTGTATGTCGCCGATGCATAATAGCTTCCGTTCGGCTTATAAACGTCAACATAGAAGATATATCCGCGTACATCGGCATAATTGTTTTTTACAAATTCCATTCCTATATGCATGTAGTTGTTATGCATGCCCGAAATACAGAATATTTTTGTCAACCTTTGAGGTTCTTCCTGATTGCATCTGGTACACTTCCCGTTGCTGTAATTGTGACCTAATGCACTGCCGGACGTTTTGCCGCAGTTGGCACATTTTTTTGCTGACGTACAAGTTGCATTTTTCCAGTTATGTCCCGTTGCAGACAAATCCTTTGTATAGCTGTCACCACAGCGACTGCACTTATATGTTGATTTACCATTCTTTTCGCAAGTTACTCTTACAAGCACAGTTTCCTTATAGTCATGTCCGAGCGGCTTGACCTCTGCCTGTACGATCAGTGCCCTTCCGCAAACAGAGCAATGTTCTCCTTTTGTCTTACCTGAAGTCGTGCATGTCGCCTTGACCTCATTATCCACAACTACAGTATGCTCCAAGGCAGAACCCTCAACCTTGGAACAGTTTTTGCATTTTTTAGGCGACATACATGTCGCATCTGCCCAATCATGCCCGGTTGCAAGAACAATTTGACCTTCTTCAAGTGTCTTATTACATACC
>CAZBYU010000337.1:0-1551 GCA_964496235.1 uncultured Oscillospiraceae bacterium
GGATGCAGATCTCTCCCAGACTCCCGCAAAGCCCAAAGACTGGGACAAGTGGGTTGGTAAGGTCGGCATCCCGGAGCACTTCATTTTCTACCAGTACAGCAAGAAGGGCGCGAAAACGGGATACTGTTCCTACTGTGAAAAGGATGTTCCTATCAGGGCACCCAAGCACAACAAGGAGGGGCGCTGTCCCTGCTGCCGGCATAAGATCATATTCAAGTCTATGGGTAAGGCCGGCACGATTGATACCAAGGATCATTTTGTTTATCTGATGCAGCGGTGCAAGGATGGCATGATGCTTCGGCTGTTCAAAGCCAGCAGGCGTTATCGAAAGGGAGACTACAAGAATCCCGGTCAGTGTGCCTTTGAAATTCGCCGTGTGATCTATGACCGCTGCGGCTATCCACTTCGTGCTTATTACTGGGGCATCTATCGTCAAACGACTACCCGGTGGATCAAGGGCGGGCACATGAGCGCCACGGCCTATTACTATCACGACTACAATGGCCGTGTCTATGGCAAGACCTTGCCCGACCTGATGCGACGTGGACTCAGCAGAACGGGGTTCATGGAGTATCTGAAACGCAAAGTTTCAGTTGACCCTGAACGATACTTCATCGTTCTCAAAGGGCTGCCCCAAATGGAGATGTTCTCAAAGGCTGGCCTGCCCAAACTGACAGACGAGTGCTTGCATCCATCCTACGATTTCAGTGAAAAGCTTCGTCTCCGTGACGGTACCAGCCTGACAAAGATTCTGGGCATTGATGCGCAGGAACTCAAACGCCTGCGTGAAAACAATGGTGGCACAGAGTTTCTGAACTGGCTCCAATATGAGAAGTCCACAGGCAAGGAGATCCCCGATAAGGTGATCACCTGGTTCTGTGAACACAAGCTCAAAAGTGGTGACTTCAAGTTTATTGCCGACCGCATGAGCATGGTACAGATCTACAACTACCTGCGCCGTAACATGAGCAAAGAGCATATGGAGTGCCGTGAGGTCATCACGACATGGGCGGACTACCTCTCCATGGCCGCCCGGTTTGCTATGGACACATCGGACGAGATCGTGTACCGCCCCACCAAGCTGAAGCTGCGGCATGACGAGTTGGCAGCCCGCAGTATCAGCAAGGATATTGCGATACAGGCTGGCGAGGTTTTGCAGAAATTCCCTCATGTGGAGATGATCTGTAAGTCCCTTGCCAGAAAGTACGAATATGCCGGAAAGGACTATGTGATCAAAGCTCCCTCCAATATTGAGGAGATTATTGTGGAGGGCAATAACCTTCACCACTGCATTGCCAACAGCGACCGCTACTGGGAGCGCATTGAGCGGCATGAGAGCTATCTTCTGTTCCTGCGTAAAGCGGATGAGCCGGAGCAGGCCTACTACACCATGGAGATCGAGCCCGGCGGCACCGTGCGTCAGATTCGTACCTACTATGACCGTCAGAACAAGGACATTGATAAGGCCAGAGCGTTCCTTTGTGAATGGCAGGCTGAAGTGACCAAGCGCCTGACAGAAGATGACCGCAAGAAGGCCAAGAAGAGCCGTGT
>CAZBYU010000338.1:0-1549 GCA_964496235.1 uncultured Oscillospiraceae bacterium
GTCTTTTATAGAAGAAAAAAAGTAAGCATAATTCATAAGGGGCTGTAGCGATTTTTTGCTACAGCCCCTTTTTCCAATATATCGGCTTAAAGCCGCCAGTTTTAAGTGTACTCATCATAGCTTTGAAGCATTCCGCGTCAAAATCATCATCCATTCAGAAAACCTCGTAGTCCACACCGAGGTAGGATAGAAAAAGCCCGGACTCTTTTGTAGCCGTGCCGCAAATAGAATTCCCGTCGTCTTTCGCGCTGAACCGGGTTTGGTGCGCTTTTGTCGGGCATTTCAAAATCGACCACCTGTTGTTTGCGGGGTAAAGTGTGCGGAGAGTTTCCAACGCGCGTCCGCCATAGCCTTTTGAACGGCATCTGCCGTCAATTGCAAGGGAAAAAAGATATGCCAGCTTTTCGTATAGCTTCACGACCATAAAGCCGACAAACTCGTCTTCGTCAGTGAGTGACAAAAAGTCGAGACCGTCTGTCTTTGACATTTTGACAAGCTCGCTTGGGGCGAGATACTCCTCGGGAGGAAAAGCCTCTTTGGCAAGCGCGTTGATCTCGGTTCAAAAGAGACAGTTACTCGTGATTCTTTCGATGTTCAGCGTCATCTTTTCACTCCACAAAGATTTGCACCCATGCAAGACCGAATTCGTCATTATGCGCGACGGCGAGTGCGACACCTGTGGTGTTCGGATAAAGAATCAGCTCACGGTGACCGTCGGAATTCATGAATTCTGTCATTGCCAGCTCCGCATTCGGCGGACCGAGTGTATAGTTCTCGCCGACCATCGTGTATGTTATGCCGAGGTCTGCAAACACGGTCACGGCTTCGCGTCCATCGGGACGGTTGTGTTGCATGTCGTAGTATTCGTTCAGCTCTGCCGCGCGGAGGTCAGCGGCGGCTTGTATATCGTCGCAGTAATATACCTCGTTAAGCCCTGCCACTGCACGTGCCTCGTTTATCAGTCGGAACATCTCCTGTACGGATTCGTTTCCGGGTGAGGTGTCTATTGTGGGCTTGGGGTTGGTTACGCGGCTTTCGACTTCACCGCACAGTGTGCATACTCGCTCGTCCAGACCGTTCGAGGTCGTCGTTGAAGCGACTACGCTTGTCCACTCGCTGTATTCGTGTATGCACTCGGTATGGTTAGGGGAGGGGGATAACGACGGTGATGGAGAAAGCGTTGAAGCAGGGGAAGAAGATTCACTGACGGCAGTTGTCGTTTTTTCCACCACGGCTTCGGCGCGACTTCGCACAATGTCGTGCAGTGTAGTAAAGCCGTCGTAAAACTGCCACGCGCTTATCGCAAGGCATGCAATTACGTATATTGCCGTCAATGCCCGAACCTGTGCTTGCCGACCTTTCTGTCTGCGATCCATTCATATCACTTCCTTGAAACGCCAACATCATACCATAGAGAGCGAAAATAAAACAGCTCAGATTGTAAACAATCGCAAAATAGGTGCGTCCGAAAGAACGCACCTATCAATTATAATCTCAATCTGAATTTACGATATTTCTTACCCATACGCCTTTTTTCATCAGTGCTATG
>CAZBYU010000339.1:0-1548 GCA_964496235.1 uncultured Oscillospiraceae bacterium
GAGCCTGCCACTGCTTATAAAACTCGTACTGCAAAAAGACGTAGAACTCCACATCGTCGCAAAGCTCCTCACGGTAGGCGCGTACCGCGTCCTCCCGGTGCAGTCTTATCGCCTCGTCCGGCCATTCGAGCCAGCTCACCATACCGAACTTCGACTTCACCGCCATGTAAAGCGCGTAGTTTTCCACCCATGCGTTCGCCGCGCGAAACTCGTTCATCTCGGTTTGAAGTGCGGCGCGTCCGCGCTCGAATGCCATACGCAGTACATCAAACCTCTCGGCGTAAATGCGCCCGTAGTTCACGCGTTCCGCATCGTCCGCATGGTTCACACCCTTCAGCTCGCTCTTTTTCAACAGTCCGTCATCGACAAGTATGTCAAGGTCGATGTAATAGGGGTTGCCGGCAAAGGTGGAGAACGACGAATATGGGCTGTCGCCGTAGCTCGTCGGTCCCAGGGGAAGGAGCTGCCAGTATTTTTGACCGGCGGCTTTTAGAAAATCGACAAATTCGTATGCACATTTGCCCATGGTGCCGATGCCGTACTTTGACGGCAGAGAACTCATGGCCATAAGTATTCCGCTACTGCGGTCCATGGAGATCACCCGCTTTTAATAAGTATCGCTTGTTGTATTCGTTCAAACTGACGAGCGGGACACCCCTCGTCAGTTATTCATTGCTCAGCCCTTTACCGCGCCGGCGGCAACGCCCTTGATGATATGCTTCTGGCACGTCAGATAGAACACTATCACCGGGATTATGCTAAGGCTTATAAGTGCCATCGTCGCACCGAGATCGACCGTGCCGTAGCTGCCCTTGAGATACTGAATGTGTATGGGTATGGTCATGTACTTTTTCCTGTCGAGTACGAGGTACGGCAGGAGGTAGTCGTTCCAGACCCACATTATCTCCAGCACGCCCACGGAGATCATCGTCGGCTTGAGCATCGGCAGTACGACGGAGAAAAACGTCCTGATCGGACCGCAACCGTCGATTGCGGCGGCCTCCTCTATCTCGAGCGGAATGCTCTTTACAAACCCCGAGAACATGAACACCGCCAGCCCCGCGCCGAAGCCGAGGTATATGACAGGTATCGTCCACGGCGTGTTCAGCTTCAACACGTCCGCCGTCTTCGACAGGGTGAACATCACCATCTGGAACGGCACGACCATGGAGAACACGCAGGCATAGTAGACAATGCGGCAGAAAAGCGAGTCCACACGCGAAATATACCACGCCGCCATAGAGGTACATAAAAGAATTAGGAAGGTGGAGACCAGTGTAATGAAAAGGCTGTAGCCGGCGGACTTTATAAAGGGATAATCGCCGAAAGTAACACCCTTTACATAGTTTGCCCAGCCCGCACTTGTCTCCGCGTTAGGCCAGCTGAAGGTGTCGGTTTTTACAAAGGTGTTCAGCTTGAAGGAGTTGAGAAACACGAAGAATACCGGAAGCACATACACAATGCATATGATAACGAACATTATCGTCAATGCTCTTTTCGCGTTCTTTTCGCGGCTGAGAGAGTTTTTCATCACTGCTGTACCTCCTT
>CAZBYU010000340.1:0-1517 GCA_964496235.1 uncultured Oscillospiraceae bacterium
GCTTCGCCTTTGCTATCCCCGCCGTCATCTTTCTTCTGACCTTTGTTGTTTACCCGGTTGTTTATAACGTTTATCTCAGCTTCACCAACACCTCACTTATCAAGAAAACCAGCAATTTCGTCTGGCTTGATAACTATGTGAGAATGTTCGGCAACAAACTTTTCAAGAAGTATCTTTGGAACACCTGTGTGTGGACATTCTGGTCGGTTCTCGGTCAGCTTGTCCTCGGTCTGGGTATCGCACTGTTGATATCCCGCCCGATGAAGGGTTCCACGGCGTTGAGAAGCTTTCTTCTCATTCCCTACGTTGTCCCTGCCGTTACACTCGCGCTCGTGAGTAAGTGGATAATGAACTCCGATTACGGCATTGTCAGCTATTGGCTTCAGCAGGCGGGGCTTTTGGAGGCACGGCAGTCACTCCTCGCCATGCAGGGACCGGCTATGTGGGTCGTCGTTATACTCAACATATGGCGTTCCTATCCGTTCCCGATGCTCATTTACTGGGCGGCACTGAAAGGTATCGACCGACAGATGTACGAGGCCGCCGAGGTTGACGGCGCGACAAAGCTCCAGGTTTTCACACGCATCACCCTCCCACAACTCAAAAACACCACCATTGTCCTCGTCGTTTTGAGAACGATTTGGACAGCAACCTATTATGACCTTATCTACATGGTCACCGGCGGCGGACCGAGCGGCTCGACCACGACACTGCCGATACTCATCTACCAGTCGTCCTTCGGCTCGTATCAGGTGGGCTATGCCGCGGCAATTTCCATGGTGTTGGGTCTGTTGATGCTGGTGTGCATCATATTCTATGTGTTCAAATCCGGCGTACTAGAGGACTGAGGAAAGGACGGTGCATAAATAATGTTTAGAAGCGTCAAAAGAACCAAGCTCGTCACGGGCATAGTCGTCACCGTTCTTGTCATCTTCCTCATCGCACTGGTGGGCTTCCCGCTCGCATGGATGGCACTCAGCTCCTTCAAGCCCGGCGTGGAGCTGTTCACTATACCGCCGAAAATACTCCCGCAAAACTGGTCGCTTGAGTGGTACATTCAGGCGTTCCAAAATGAAAATGTAATCCACTATTTTCTCAATAGCTTATATATTGCCTCCATCGTCATGGTAATTGACATGGTCGTCGGCACACTCACCGCATACAGCCTCACTCGCTTCAACTTCACCGGACGCAAGCTGATACTGGTCAGCGTCCTTGCGGCGTACTGTGTCCCGCCGATAATGCTGATGCTCCCGCTGTACAGAATAATGAATACCCTAGGTCTCTCCGGCAGTCATGTCGGCGTTATCATCGGGCATTTGACCGTGACCTTGCCGTTTTCGGTGTGGCTGATGGTGTCGTTTTTCAAAAAGCTCCCGCGTGAGATTGACGAGGCGGCACTTATGGACGGGGCAAACGAGTGGCAGGTCTTTGCGAAAATCGACTTCCCCCTGTGCGTCTCCGGCGTGCTTAGTACCGGCATCATGGCGTTCATCATGTCGTGGAACGAATTCCTG
>CAZBYU010000341.1:0-1515 GCA_964496235.1 uncultured Oscillospiraceae bacterium
GTTACATTTGGGTCGCTTTGATTAATTCGGGCACAAGTACGCGATCGATCAAACCGTATTTCAGTGCCTCCTCCGCACTCATCGTGTTGTCGCGATCGGTGTCTCGAGCGATTCGCCCGACAGTCTTTCCTGTGTTCATTGCAAGTATTCCGTTGAGTCTCTTTCTGGTCCGCTCCATGTGCTTTGCCGCGATTATAACATCGCTCGCCTGCCCCTGCGCGCCTCCTAACGGCTGGTGGATCAGGATCTCGCTGTTCGGCAGTGCAAATCTCATTCCTTTGCTCCCCGAAGAAAGCAGAAACGCACCCATCGACGCGGCAAGCCCGACGCATATCGTTCTGACTTTGCAATCGAGCATGTTGATGGTGTCGTAGATCGCAAATCCGTCGGTCACAGAACCGCCCGGACTGTTGATCAAAAGGGTCAATATACGCTCGTCTTCAGGCAGCTTCTCGTCAAGCATTTTCTGCTCGATGTAGTGCATCTGCGGTATCACGCGCTCCGCAAGGTCTGTGTCAATGACTCCGAAAAGATATATCTGATTCTTTCGAAGCAAATACTGACCGGAAAGAGCCTCGGTCTGTGTGTTGTCTCTTTTCATTTCTCTTCCTTCCCTTCTTTTTTTCATCTTTTTTATCTCTCAATAACTAAAACGAACTCCCTCTCACTTTTTCGCAAAAAAAGCACAACATCAAAATTTCGTGCTTTTTCACGATTATATAGTTTATAATCGCAAATTATTTGTCTATATTGCTGTTTCGCCTGCAACAAAACTCGCGGTAATAAAAAGATCGCTTCGTATTTTTGTCCATGGCAAACATCGTTTACTCAAAGGATTCGGGAAGCTTTGAGTGCTTATCCCGATATATCCCCATCCGTGCAATGAATGCATGCACCATCGGAGAAAGAAAATCCCTTACTGATATTATTCCACTCTGCTTTTGTGCCATCGAAAGTAACACTCGTCAAGCTACTGCATTTGCGAAACGCATCATCGTCGATGAGTATTACAGACAAACCTTCATATTTGGCAGGAATGATGATCTCGGTCGCATCTCCTTCATACTCTAAAAACTGATAGGCATATCTGCCGAGAGCGTTGTCATAGATCTTTCTGAATTTCAATCCCGGCGTAGCAAGAGCCTGATTTTTCGGCAAGTCGAGGCAGTCTTGCAAAATAGCCGCTTGACACAGCTCATGCAAAAATTCTTCTTCGGTGGCAGAGTGATCATAGTAGATCTGCTGATAGGTGGTTTCAAAGTGCAACTTATATCATTCCGGAGAATCTTGGCTTAACGGAAAACAGATGTTGACGATCTTCTTGTCTTTATTTGCCGCATACAACAGCTCCTGCATACAAAACCCGGAGCCGAACAGCTCGTCCGTGTTGAAGGAAAGCAAGGCGGCACAGCCCTTCACTTTTTCGGCAATTCTGTCATTGAATTCAATACCTACTTGAATGCCTTTGTCGTACCAAACGCGAAAACCATGTGCCTCCATTGCGGCAATGGAAAG
>CAZBYU010000342.1:0-1507 GCA_964496235.1 uncultured Oscillospiraceae bacterium
TCTGCGGAGGGCAGTGCGTCGATAAGCTCCTGCACAGCCGCCACGGCTTCGTCAACCTCCGGTGCGTCCGTTGCCTCCGGCGTGGGGGCAGGCTCGTCCGTGGGTGCGGGTTCTGCTTTGCCCGTGGGGTCGGAGGTGTCGTCGTCTCCTGCGGCGGATTCGTCCGTGTTCACAGGGGTGTCCGTATTTGCGGGTGCGTCCGTCTTTGCGGGTGCGTCCGTCTTTGCGGGTGCGTCCGTGTTCATCGGAGCGTCCGTCTTTGCGGGTGCGTTCGTTGCTCCCGCGTCGGCGGGTGCGACGGTGGCGGTGGCTGTCACCGCGCCGGTGTCTGTTGCCGCCGTTGCGCCGTCCTCCGTGGAGAACGCCGACATCGGCAACACAGATGCCAACATCACAAGGCACAACGCCATACTCAAAACACGTTTTTTCATGCTGATAACCTCCGTTTTCGGCTCGTGGGTTCTTTGCTCGCGGTAATACGCGGTAATATGTTCTCGGTTTGCGGGGATATGTTCTCGGTTTGCGGGGATATGTTCTCGGTTTGCGGGGATATGTTCTGGTTTGCGAGGATAAGTTCTCGGTTTGCGGGGATGTATTTAGGCTTGCGTTTAAGGTTTGCTGTGCTGTATCCACGTGCGCGACTGCGCCTATCTGTGGATACACTATTATACGTAATAGATTATACTCCCAATGGTGCGAAATGTAAAGGAAAAAGTTGAAGAAAGACCGTGCATTGTCAAGCACGGCGCGGGGAGCTTTTCCCTTTGTGCCGCACTTTGCGAAAAGCGTTGCTTTTTCTCTCAAATTCTCTCTTTTGCCCAATGTTATTTTATTGACTATCTGTATGCCGTGTGTTAAAATACTATCATATGGCAAAAACAACAGAATAACTCAGCGAAAAAGTTCAAAAATTTTAAGGAAGTGGTATTTTGAAGCTAACACCCGAACAGCAGGCTCTGCTCAACGGCGAAAAAGGCGAGATCATGGCGAAGGTCATGAAGACACTTGTCATGTACGGCGATACCTTTGGTGCAGAGCGCATGGTGCCTGTCACGAGCAAGGAAGGACACACGGTCATCTCCTATGGTCTTGCGGCGCTCAAGCCCGTTTACGATCTCTTTGACAAGCTCATTGATGCCGGTCTTACCGACGGTCAGAAGTTCACTGCCGACCCCCGACCCATTGACAAAAACGTTCCGTCCAGCTTTCTTGATGACATAGTCTTCAAGAAGATAATGTACACCGAGCAGGAGCGTTTTGAAAAGCAACTCACCAAGCTCGGCATTGTCGACGAGGACGCTTATTCCTGCACCTGCTACGTTGACCAGATGGGCAACAAGCCCAACAAGGGTGACGTACTCAGCTGGGCGGAGTCCTCTGCCGTTGTCTACGCCAACTCCGTCCTCGGTGCGCGTTGCAACCGCAACTCCGGCATGATAGAGCTGATGGGTTCTATCGCGGGCTTCGTTCCCGAGTTCGGTCTTTTGACCGACGAGGGTCGTAAGGC
>CAZBYU010000343.1:0-1485 GCA_964496235.1 uncultured Oscillospiraceae bacterium
GTATATAGCAACCAATAATCATGTGGTTGCGGATGCAAAAACCGTATCGGTTAAATTTTATGATGATAATACCGCATCGGCAGTTGTAAAGGGGACGGATTCTGATGCGGATTTGGCTGTAGTCAGTGTTCCGACGGAGAAGCTGACGGATAAAACCCTGTCCGCAATCAGGGTGGCAGCTTTAGGGGATTCTGATGACGTAAAAGTTGGAGACCAGGCGATTGCTGTCGGAAATGCGTTGGGATACGGAACTTCTGTAACGGTGGGCTATATCAGTGCAAAGGAGCGTGAGGTTGCAGGAGAGGATGTTACCATGAAGCTTTTGCAGACGGATGCGGCAATCAATCCGGGAAACAGCGGTGGTGCCCTGGTGGATGCTTCGGGAGCGGTAATTGGTATCAATTCTGCGAAATATGCAGATGAAGCGGTAGAAGGCATGGGCTTTGCAATTCCGATTTCCACGGCGGTACCGATTATTAACGGAATCATTTCTTCGGAGACTGTTTCTGAGGAGGAGCAGGGGTATTTGGGAATTAAGGGAAATGATGTCAGTAGTGAATATGCAAAGTATTATAATATGCCGGAGGGGATTTATGTTGGGGAAGTGACGAAGGACTCTCCGGCAGAAGCGGGTAGCATGCTTCGTGGAGACATCATTGTGAAGCTGGACGGTAAGGAAGTAAGGAGTATGACGGGGCTGAAGGAAAAGCTGTCGGCAAAAAAAGCAGGGACGAAGATAAAGCTGACAGTAAAGCGTTCAGTGAATGGGGAATACAAAGAAAAGACGCTGACGGTTACTTTGGGAAAGAAGCCTGCTGCATCTGAATACGGAGAGGGTTCTAAATAATACTTTACAAATAAATCGCAATGTGTTATGGTAATTAAGTTGTGATACCGTCACTCGGAAATCGGACACTCCGCCCATTGCTTAGTGACAGGTGAAAACAATGACCATAAAGAAAGCAGGAGGATTTACTATTATGATTAGTAAGGAAAAGAAAGCAGAGATTATCAAGACTTATGGACGTACACCAGAGGATACGGGTTCTCCGGAGGTGCAGGTAGCTCTTTTGACGGAGCGCATCACCGAGCTGACAGAGCATTTGAAGGTAAATAAGAAGGATCATCATTCAAGACGCGGTCTTTTGAAGATGGTAGGTAAGAGACGTAACCTTCTTGAGTACTTAAAGAAGAAGGATCTTGAAGGCTATCGTGCATTGATTGAGAAGTTAGGCTTAAGAAAGTAATCGGAGTATTCTAGGAAGAGAAAGGGCATCACAGGGGTGGTGCCTTTTTTGTAAAAAAGGAAATTGCCTATGCAGGCACGAAGTGACCTTGCACACGAAAAGGGTTAGTGGTATACTGATTAAGAATGTGCAGACTTGTTTCCGAGACTTCTGAAAAATTCATCCGGTGAGGTGACTTTTTCAGTAGTTTCGGCCGTATGTCTGCATGAATCAAAAAAGAATCGCACAAAGGTAGGAT
>CAZBYU010000344.1:0-1476 GCA_964496235.1 uncultured Oscillospiraceae bacterium
CAAATCAAACCCGCTTCGCTGGGCTTTGATTTGATTTTTTTGAGGATAAGAAGTACGTAGAAGAGACAAAAGCTTTCTGACAACACCGTCCAGGAATTTATATCCGTCGTAAAGCCGTTTGCGGCTTTACGACTATCCACATTTATTTATTGAAGACTGTCCACAGACAGCTCCGGGTTATTTGCGCCCTGCACGCTTGCGGTTATCGCACCTGCCTTTACGGCGGCGCGTGCGCAACCGACAACATCTCGACCTTGAAGCCCCGCCCAGACTATAGCCGCCGTTGCCGCATCACCTGCTCCGGTGGTATTGACAACGGTGACGAACTCGCGCGGCATACGTACGCACATGTCCGCATCGGCGGCAAGCATACCTTCCTCGCCGAGGCTGATGAAAACGCGCTTGACACCCGTCGCAATGAGTGCGGCGGCGGCCTTTTCGGGGTCATTCTCGCCGGTGAGCTTTTCCGCCTCATATATATTCGGCTTTATAGCCCAAAGTCTGTCCAGCACCGGCAATAACCGCACCGCCTTAGCAGTGGAAACGGGGTCTGCAATGATAGGCACTGTGATGTTTCGCGCGGCGTACTCCAACGTCACGGCATCGAGATTCGCATCTAGCACAACGGCATCAAAGGTATTGAGCTTATTCAAGTTTTCGGCGATATACTCGGGGGTTATGCAGGAGGTGATGTCCATGTCGGCAATGCCGATCTCCATATCTCCGGTCTCATCGGTGACATAGAGATAGGTCGAGCTACGCATATCGGGGAGAATCCGTGCGAGAGACATGTCTATATCAAGCGCGGCACAGCTGTCGAGTATGCCCTGACCGTACACATCTCCGCCGACAGCGGCAACAAGGCTGACATCAACGCTCAAAAGACGCAAATCGTGTGCGATGTTGCGCCCGACACCGCCGGGTCTGGCGGTTATCACGCCCGGGTTAGAGTCGCGCATTATGAGCTTGGCGATGGGACTGCCGCCGATGTCCATATTCACGCCGCCTATAACGGCGACGCGGGGATTTTTCAAACGTTCCATATATTCTTCGCGTACTCCTCAATGGCTCTGTCTGCCGCGAACACGCCGCTCTTTGCGGTGTTGACGAGGGAGAGACGGGCGCGTTCATGCTCATCGGAGATGCAGTCATAAAGCTTCTTCTGGCAGTCTGCATAGGCGCGATAATCCGCCACGAGCATGTACTGATCGCCGCCGTAAAGGAGCATGCTGACAAGGTCGGAATAGCTCTTGCCGTCGGAAAAGCCCTGAGAGAAGCGTTCAAACACGCGCTGAATCTCCGCATCATGGCTTGCTACAACAGCAGGATCATAGCCGTTGCGGTGGAGTGCCTCGACCTCCTCGGTTTTGAGACCGAAGAGGAACATGTTCTCATCACCCAGACGCTCAAACATCTCCACATTCGCACCGTCAAGCGTACCGATTGTAACGGCACCGTTCATCATCAGTTTCATGC
>CAZBYU010000345.1:0-1476 GCA_964496235.1 uncultured Oscillospiraceae bacterium
GTTATCTACTGGAACACTATGTTGCAAGCTATAGTCAAAAGTACAAGCTTCTTCATAGTGGCTTCAATGGAACAGAATGTGCGGGCGCAATTGTCCGGCGTTCCGCAGATATCAATAGCTTTGATGATTTAATCGTTGATATCTTAGTTAACAACCCGATCGAATTGAATAAATCCTCGGTACTTCAATACTTGAGCGACAAAGGCTATCTTGCACGAAGAAGATATTCTGAAATTGAATCGCTTATCATCAAAGCAAAGGCACAGAAACAGAGGAAGGACGATTAACTATGTATTCATATACTTGGGACACAGAGACAGGAGGTATACTACTGAACACATCTCCTTTGGCATTCAGTAAAGAACCTCGTCCGGTGTATTATAAAGAACTTGATATTCTTGGCTTCGACCAATATTGGAATTACGCCAAAAATGACACATATCCCTATATGTGGGCAGAAGCAAACAACTACTTTTATCGAGGACGGCTCGTAGCAAAGACAAAGGGGGGCAGCGTTTATTCTGCTCCAGAACTGATTATTGTTGAAGATGCTGAACCAGTAGGAACACCTCTTCGCTTTGTGGATATTCCGGCAATGGTTCAAAAAAACCGTGACTTGATTGAAAAGCTCGCAGCCGATACCATCAAAAAGATTTACAACACATATGTAGATTACATGGATAAGGTGGATGTTTTTTATGTCGCGTTTAGTGGAGGCAAAGATAGTATTGTCGCACTTGACCTCGTTCAACGAGCTTTGCCACACAACAAGTTCAAAGTGTTGTTTGGAGACACGGGGATGGAATTCCCTGACACCTATGATATTGTCGCAGAAATTAGCGATTACTGCCAAGAACAAGATATCGAATTCTTGAAGGCAGAATGCGATTTTCCCCCAGAGTATACATGGCGAAAGTTCGGCCCTCCGGCACAGACAATGCGTTGGTGCTGTAGCGTACACAAAACGACACCGCAAGTTATACTTCTCCGTGAATACATGAATAATCCTCATTTCCGTGGGATGGCTTTTACGGGAGTCCGTGGCGACGAAAGCGCATCGCGGAGCGAATACGAGGGGGTAAGTCAGGGAGAAAAGATTCGAGGACAATATAGCTGCCACCCAATTTTAGAGTGGAATTCTGCGGAATTGTTTGCCTATATTTATGACCGACACCTGCTGTTGAATGAGGCGTACAAAAAAGGAAACAGCCGCGCTGGTTGTCTGGTATGTCCTCTGGCTGCATCAAAAAATATGTATTTCAAAGAACAGGCATACGGCGAGGGATGTTGTGGGCATAGAACAACGACAACATTCAACGATATTATTTTAGAGACCACCTCTAAAGAGCTTTCTACTCCTGGAGCAATAAAAGAATATATGGATATTGGTGGTTGGAAAGCAAGGCGAAGTGGTAAAGAACTCTCCTTTGCTAAAAACTATTCCACTGAAACCTTTGAAAAAGGTATTCTTACAAT
>CAZBYU010000346.1:0-1473 GCA_964496235.1 uncultured Oscillospiraceae bacterium
CTTTTTGTCAGTTCGGTTCCCAGTGCAACATCTGCCGGCAACACATCGCTCTCCGCCGGAACAAGCAATACGTCATCAAACGTCAGCCCCTCGCCGACAAATCTCTGCGTGTAAATTTCTCCAAGTCCCATATCGCATCCTCCTTTATTTATAAAACGCCGCGACAGCACGCTGTCGCGGTCGATTTTCGGCTATTATACCAGAAAATAATCTAAAGTCAATAGCAAAATCACAGGGAAGCCGGAATAAAAAACTTTGGCTGATTTATAGATGCGAAACTATAATGTTATTGCGTTGTTAACTCATTTTTCTTGTTGACAAGCAGTCGCAATGGTGCTATTATACATATAACCTACGAAATAAGTAGGAAATAAAACAGCAAAGGGAGAACTAACTATGGCGAAGATATATACATCTGTGGATCAGCTTATTGGGCATACCCCTCTTTTGGAGCTGTGCAATATAGAAAAAGCCTTTTCTCTCAAGGCAAAGCTTTTGGCAAAGCTGGAGTATCTAAACCCCGCCGGTTCGGTCAAGGACAGGGCTGCAAAGTCGATGATAGATGACTTTGAGGCTCGCGGCGTTTTGAACAGGGACTCCGTTATCATTGAGCCAACCTCCGGCAACACCGGCATAGGTCTTGCCGCGGTCGCGGCGGCGAGAGGGTATAAGATGATAGTTGTCATGCCGGAGACAATGTCGGTTGAACGCCGTCAGCTCATGCGTGCCTATGGGGCGGAGCTTGTTTTGACAGCCGGCGCAAAGGGCATGTCCGGTGCTATAGAAAAGGCGGAGGAGCTTGCAAAGGAGATCCCCAACGCCGTTGTCGCGGGGCAGTTTGTCAATCCCGCAAACCCGAAGGCACACTTTGATACCACGGGTCCCGAGATATATGCCGACACCGACGGCGAGGTGGACATTTTCGTCGCGGGTGTAGGCACGGGAGGCACGATAACCGGCGTGGGGCAGTATCTCAAAGCCAAAAAGCCCGGGGTCAAAATAGTTGCGGTCGAGCCTGCGGGTTCGCCGGTTCTCTCCGAGGGCAAGGCGGGCGCACATAAGATTCAGGGTATCGGAGCGGGCTTTGTGCCGCAGGTGCTTGATACGACGGTGTATGATGAAATAATCACCGTTTCCAACGAAGACGCGTTCGCTTTCGGTAAGATCATCGGACGCACCGAAGGCGTTCTTGTCGGTATTTCTTCCGGCGCGGCTCTCTGCGCGGCAACACAGCTTGCAAAACGCCCAGAGAACGCCGGCAAGACCATTGTCGTTCTCCTCCCCGACACAGGCGACCGCTATCTCTCCACCACGATGTTTGACGATTGACCGGAGCGGATATACGACAAATGCACCAATAGCAAAAACTTGACTATCCCATCACTGCGTGGTAAAATGCTTAAACGTGAAAAGCATAAGCCGGTGTGGTGGAATGGTAGACACAAGGGACTTAAAATCCCTCGTTGGCAACAA
>CAZBYU010000347.1:0-1467 GCA_964496235.1 uncultured Oscillospiraceae bacterium
CGGTGCGTAAGCTTTGGAGCAGAAGCGACCCGGGAAGAAAGGGGGAGATTTTATCTGTTTCTGCTGCCAAGACGATTTTTGCAGCTTTAGAGCACTGCATGAAGCCTGAAGAGCAGAGGCGGATTGTTGTATTTGGCTCCCTTTCTATTCTGGCTGAGGTGTATGCGTATTTTGAAAAGGAACAGTAGAAGGGAGATGGGTATATGAAAATAGGAAAAAAAGAGTTTTTATTTGGGCAAGGGCATGTTTACGTTATGGGAATTTTGAATGTTACTCCGGATTCTTTTTCAGATGGCGGAAAATTCTGTAATCCGGATGCGGCATTACGGCATGTAGAAAAGATGGTAGAGCAGGGGGCAGATCTGATTGATATTGGCGGTGAATCTACCAGACCCGGTTATACAAAGATAACCATCGGAGAGGAGATTGCACGTCTGACCTCCGTGATTGAACAGATTAAGAAACGATTTGATATTCCGCTGTCGGTAGATACCTATAAGGCGCCGGTTATGGATGCGGCATTATCGGCAGGCGGAGATATGGCAAATGATATATGGGGACTTCGCTATGATTCGCTTTTTGCCGAAAATGGCAGGCGGGCAGTCTGGGGAGAAGAAACAATGGCAGAGGTGATTGCAAGGCATAAGGTACCGGTCTGCATCATGCATAACCGGAAAGAGCCGGTGTATGATAATCTGATTAGGGACATGCTTCAGGATTTAGAAGTGAGCATCCGCATTGGAAAAGAGGCAGGAATTGCCAAAGAAAATATGCTTTTGGATCCGGGCGTAGGCTTTGGAAAAACGTATGAGGATAATCTTTCTGTTTTGGCACAGCTTGACAGCTTTCGTGTATTAAACATGCCGCTTTTGCTGGCAGTTTCCAGAAAATCGGTGATTGGTCTGACGTTAGGGCTTCCGGTGGATCAAAGAGAAGAAGGGACATTAGTGGCTACAGTCCTTGCGGCAAAGGAACATTGGGATATGGTTCGGGTTCATGATGTTGAGAAAAATGTGCGTGCGATACAAATGACCGAGAAAATCATGAAATCTCTGTAGGAATGATGTCAAAAGCCTGCTTTCCTATAAGGAAGCCGTGCCTGATAAGGCAGTGATTTTAGAATTGCATTAAAAACAGAAGTAGAATATAATAGTAGTCGTGCAGGAATATATATAGAAATGAGGATGCTTATGGAAATAATATGGAAAGAACGAAAACGTATATGGTGCGGACTTCCTCTTACCTTTACGGTTTACAGCTTTGATGAGGAACGGTTTTATGAAGAGACCGGATTTCTCAATCAAAGACAGGATGAGGTGCGTCTGTATCGGATTTTGGACATATCGATGAGCCGCTCTCTTGTGCAGCGTATTTTCGGACTTGGAACGATTCATGTGAATTCTTCTGATCAGACCTTGGGAGATTTTCAAATTAGAAATATTAGAAATGTAAAAGAAATTAAAGAAC
>CAZBYU010000348.1:0-1451 GCA_964496235.1 uncultured Oscillospiraceae bacterium
CATTTTTGAGAGACTGGTTATTAAAAAAATTTGCCGATGATGATGGCAATCTTGATGTTGACGAGCTTACTGATTTTATTCGCACATATCTTCCAAACAAGGAAGAATGGATAAAAATAAAAGATAGGATCATCAACGACAACGAGCGAGTTAAGCTACTTACCAAAATTTCCGTTGACATCAGTATTAAGACGGGAGAAATCACCTTTTCATTGCCTGATTTTGGTCTAACGAGCAAGGAAACGATAATTGACAATTCTACATGGGAACAATATAGAGGTGAGCTTGTAAGTGGTCAAGAAGTATGGGGTGTCGTTGAATTGGGTTATCGTCCACCTGATGACACAGTAAAGCCCAAGATCCTTGGCAAAATCAAACTTACTGGTTTTACCAATTTTTGCCCATACACGATAGACTTAAACTACTATAAGGATGTTCGAAATGAATTCACAACTTCTGAGTGGATCGATGTTTTGCTGGGTGCAATTGACTATAATGCGGCAGGCTATGAAAACGAAGAGCAGAAACTTGCAATGCTGACTCGAATTCTGCCGTTTGTTGAGAAACGCCTTAATTTGATTGAGCTTGCACCTAAAGGCACTGGTAAATCTTATGTCTTTGGTCATGTAAGTAAGTATGGATTGCTCACTGATGGCGGTAAGGTTACAAGAGCAAAAATGTTCTATGATACTGCGAGAAAGACTCCTGGTTTTATTACCGGAAACGATTTTGTTGCTATTGATGAGGTGAAACTTGTTCAGTTTGGCGATGTCAACGAAGTGCGATCCATCATGCAAGGCTACATGGAATATGGTCAGTTCAATATCGGTGGATATGAAGGCAAGTCTGATGCTGGTGTCATCTTCCTCGGTAATATTGCTCAGGATAATATGGATGAGTATCAGAATATGTTCTCGGAGCTTCCGACACTGTTTCAGGAAAGCGCATTGGTAGATAGAATACATGGCTTTATCAAGGGCTGGGAAATTCCCAGAATGAACGATAATCTGAAGCTATCTGGTTGGGCATTAAATTCGGAATACTTTTGTACAATCCTACACGAACTTCGGAGTGATGTTTCATACAGAGCTATCGTTGATCAAGTCGTTGAAGTTCCTGATAAAGCAGACACTCGTGATACTGAAGCAGTTAAGAGAATTGCAACTGCATACTTGAAGCTTTTGTTCCCGAATGTTAGAAGTGTGAATGACATCAATCCGAAGCGATTCCAGCAATACTGCCTCCGCCCGGCTGTTCGTATGAGAAAAATTATTAAGAGACAGCTCGGTATTCTCGATAAGGAATTTAAAGGCAAGGATGTACCTTCGTTTTCTCTAAAGGAGCTTCCAAATGAATAGTAACTGCGTCATATGTGGAAAAGATCACCTTAGCAAAGATACAATTGGCATTAACAAGAAATTGTTAGGAGAAGGTATAGATAACTTTTACTG
>CAZBYU010000349.1:0-1450 GCA_964496235.1 uncultured Oscillospiraceae bacterium
TGACAGTGCACCGGCATCTGAAAAGAATCGTACAAAAAAGATATTTGATGCGCTTGAGGAGGTGTGCTATACCTTTGATGTAGCTAAGCCAATCTGGCTGAATATGAATATAGAGGAGTTTAAGCGCATAGATAAAACAAGGTTTTCAAAGGATAATTTTATTGAAGAGATTCCGTTTGATTATTTGGAAATTCAGGTGATTGAAGAGGATGATGATTTTGTATAGGATTGAGAGGAAAAATATACAGTCGGTCATGCTTTGTCAACAGCCGCACCACGGATTTTAGTCTGTGATGCGGCTGTTTGCTTTCTCATGTACGGAAAGGGAGCTTTTATATTCCGTTGGTGTAATGCCCGTAAATTTTTTAAATACCCGGGAAAAGTAAAATTCATTTGAAAATCCGCATTTTTCGGCAATTTGTGCCTGCGAATCGTATCCTGCCGCCAAAAGCTTTTTGGCTTCGCTGATGCGGAAGCTGTTGAGCCATTGAAATATGGTGTATCCGGTGAATTTTTTAAACCTCCGGTTCATGTGGTCAAAGCTGCGATGAAAATGCTCTTCCAAATATTCACTGTTTAAATGATCGTAGTAGTAAATTCTTAAGTAAGCCATAATCTGCGGAACAAGATAGGCAGTATCAATCGGTTTCTTTTCCAAAATTCTGTCAGTAACAAGCTGTTCCCATTTACAGAAAAGGGAAAGTAATGTGCATTGAGCCTGCAGCAGATGAAGCTCAATCGGTGTATGGCAGGAAATAAGGACGTTGTGTGCAAGATACTCTAGTTGCTGAAAAGCTGCTGAATCCAAATGGATAAATTTCGGCAGAAGCAGTCTTGCAGACGCCTCATTTTCTTCATTTCCCTTTTGGGGTGCAGAGAAGTGTATTCTCTGTTCTGTCAGAAGCTTTTCGTATTCGGGCTGTGTCAGGTGGTGCTCTAAAACCGAGGAAAACTGAAAATGAATATAGTAATAATAGCATCGGGAGGCTTTTCTTCCGTAATGTACTCTGGAAGGATCCAAAATAATCATATCTCCGGGCTTTAGTGTATAGGCAGTTGTGTCCTCGGTCAGATACATAACACCGTCTAAAATAATATATAAAATGTAATCGACAGGCTGGCGGCGAAAATGAATGTAGGGCAAATCAATGGTTACGGTATTGATCAGATTAAGCTTTGGCAGTTCATTTTGCGGAAAAGAAAAGTAAATATCAGATTTCATATGTAAATCCTTTCTTGGCGGCAAAAAATGCCGCTATGCAGTGGAGTACTGTTTGTGCAAAGGTAAAAAGTCGCTAAAATATAAAATACAGACGCCTATTTATAAAATATTTTCTAAAGAAACTATATTGCTATCATAGCATGTATTTGAAAAAAAGTCATTACGAAATATGTTCATATACAGAAGCAGGGCTTTGCAAAGAGACCGGATGGACTGTATGGATAGGGA
>CAZBYU010000350.1:0-1440 GCA_964496235.1 uncultured Oscillospiraceae bacterium
CGCCAATGCTCGTCACGCTGTCGGGGATGGTGATGCTCTTAAGGGTTTTATATTTATAGAAAGCTTTATCGCCGATTGCCGTGACCGTGTAGCCGTCGACGCTTTCGGGGATTGTTATCGATTTTTTTGTTCCCTGATATCCGGTGATTGAACAAGTTTTACTGTCTTCATTTATGACATACGAAAAATCAGTCGGCATTGGCCAAATAGCAGGGATACCATCTACATAATACCAATAATCGCCTTTGTCGCTTGGCTTGGTTTCACTGTAGTAATAGCGAGTTGCCGATGTTAAATTGCTGTTGTAACTGTCAATGATGATCTTTGACCATATATCCGAGTTGCCGCCATAAAATACCATTTCAATACTTGGGCATTGATAGAATGCCAATTCGCCAATGCTTTCAACACTGTCGGGAATGACCACCTTTTTAAGGTTATTACAAGACCAAAATGCCCATTCACCTATGCTTGTAACGCCCGTCGGAATGTTTATATATTCGAGACTTGAACATTTTTGAAAGGTGTAGTTCGCAACGGAACTGATTGCAGAGGGGAGAGTAATGTCGGTAAGGCTTGAACAATTGTTAAATGCACCCTCTTTTATTATTGTCACGCTCTCGGGGAGAACGACGCGCACAAGCGATGTGCAGTCCTGAAATGCCCACTCGCCGATGATATCAATTCCATCTTCAAATACGACTTTTTCAAGTGCCGTGCAATCCATGAAAGCACCATATCCGATTGATTTCACACTGCCGGGTACTTTCACACTTTTTAGAGATGTGCAATACTCAAAAACATAATTTTCGATCAAGGATACGCCTTCTGTGAGTACGATCTCTTCAAGTTCGGAGCAGTGCATAAAGGCACCGTATTCGATTGTTGTATTGTTTCCAAGAATTACTACCTTTTTGAGTTTGCAAAAGTTAAACGCCCATTTTCCGATTCGGGTTACTGTTTTCGGAATAGTAACACTCTCTACATCACAGGCATAAAAGGCTGTGTTTTCTATACCTGTTACCTTGTAACCGTCAATGTATTCCGGAATGTTGACATTCCTGTCTGTACAAGTGCCGATTCCGCGTATTGTGCATGAATTATAATCGGAATTGATATAGTAACTGAGCCCGATTGACAAGGTGGATGCTCCGCATTTTTCACACAAGTAATCGAAATCGACATCAACATGCCCGCTCGATCTGATCACGCTTTGCTCCATCAAAACCGTCTCACATACCGAGCAATATTCGCCCCTTGTTAAGCCCGTTTCAGTACAAGTTGGTTCTACAGCGGGCAAGGTGATGATTTTGTGTCCGTTTGCCGGGATAACCTCTTTGCTTGCAAGAACTTTGCCGCAATCGGTACATGTTATTCCGTCTGTTATGCCGTTCTCGGTACAGGTCGCCGGATATCCGTGAGCAACTATAACATTATGAC
>CAZBYU010000351.1:0-1435 GCA_964496235.1 uncultured Oscillospiraceae bacterium
GTGCTGTAGCTCACTTCGCGATCCCAGTTGTTGAGCTTGGACTGCAACGCCTCTATCTGATAGCGTAGATCCGTCAACCTCTCTTCTATGGTTATAATGTCCTCCACGCTCTCGGCAAGCTCCATCATCTCCAGAAGCCGAGCCTCCTGCGTCTCGTATGCGGTTAGTCGTGCCTGTGTGTCATAGTATTGGCTTGTCACGTTTTCCGTGTATGTGTGGGTGTACGGCACGTTGCCGAGATCGCCGAGTGTATCCATCAGCTCGTCAAAGCGTGCCGACGGTATCCGCATTGCGTAGTAGGCGGAGCGTGAGATTGCCCTCCCACGTGCGGTGTTGTAGTAGTTCGCGCCGTTTATACTGCTCGATTCTATCCACCCGCCGTATTTTGCCACAAGCTCCGTGACCTTTGCCGTCGTATCGTCAAAGTCCGTCGTTTCCACGGTGGCGTCTGCGGAGTATATTATCTTGCTCGGGTCAATATCGGGTAGTTCCTCCGCGCCTTGTGCCTCTGCCGCCTCCGGTGCGACTACGCTGTTCATTGCGGATAGTCCGTATCCGCTCTCCTCTGCCGCTGCCATGTCATAGCTTGCCTCAATGGCAAACTCCTGCGGTTTTGACGAAACAGCCTCGCTGTATTTCGCCGAGCTTCCGCACCCGCAAAGCGAAAAAACCATCACTCCCGCGAGCAAACTACAAGCAAATCTTTTCATCATGCCCTCCGTAATTTCATTCTTCTCTAAAGTGATAATAGGACGAAGTACAATCAAAAAAGTTCCCATGAAGACAATAATCCGCCCAAAGGCGGATTATTATATTGCTTGTTCACTTATGATACAGTTTTTTTACTTGATAGCGAGGCTCGCAGGTGATGTTTATACCGAGCTTTTTGAATTGATCCTGGTCGACATGAGAGAGAATGACGGTCGAATGTGCCTCACAGCCGCGTAGTTTATCCAGCTGGTCTATGGCGTAGCCCGCAATGGGGTTTGTTACCGCGCATATCGACAGTGCGATGAGAAGCTCGTCCATGTGCAGACGGGGGTTGTGGTTGCCCATATGCTCGACCTTGATGTGCTGTATCGGCTCTATAATGCTCGGCGGGATAAGCAGCATTTTCTTGTCTATCCCCGCCAGAGCCTTCAGCGCGTTCACGAGACAGGCGGAGGACGGCCCGAGCAGGGAAGAGGTCTTGCCTGTGATTATCCGCCCATCGGGGAGCTGTATCGACACGGCAGGTGCGCCGGTCTCCTCCGCGCGGCTGAGTGCCGCGGCGACAACAGGTCGATCCTCGGTGGATATTCCGGCTTTACTCATGATAAGCTCAATTTTCCGCGTTTCGCTTGCGTCGCTCATACCCTGATGCACGGCACACGCGCTGGCATAATAGCGGCGGATTATCTCGTTTTTGGCCGCCTTGCAGCACACCTCATCGTCG
>CAZBYU010000352.1:0-1435 GCA_964496235.1 uncultured Oscillospiraceae bacterium
ATTCACTATACTACCGCATTTCGCCGATCCTTCCCCGCAAACAGCAAAATAATGAAGCTTTTCACCCCGAAAACTCTCCATATGCTCTTTGTAAAAGATCATTACGATATTGAGGTCTCCTATCTCGAGGGTCCGTCGGCACGCGTGATCAGCGGTTGCCCCGACCCATCGGTAAAGCTCGTTTCATGGATACATATTGAACAGCGCACAAAGAATGTTCTGGCGTGTTCTTTCAGAAGTTTCGGCGAGGCAAAAAGGTGCTACGAAAGATTTGATCGAACCGTCTGCGTTTCTCGCGATGTAAAGGACGATTTTTGCTCGATACTCGATTTCCAAAAGCCGTGCGATGTGCTTTATAACACTAATGAGAGTGCCGCTATAGTCCGCGAGTCGGCTCAAAGTGTCGATGAAGGCGTGTTTCGTGATGGAGAGATCAAGATTGTCGGCGTTGGTAAGATCCTTAAAAACAAAGGCTTTGACCGCATGGCAAGGATAACGAAAAAACTGCGCGATGAAGGGTATCCCGTCCACTTTTACGCACTCGGAGAGGGACCCATGCGCGCCGAGCTTGAGAGCTACATAAAGGATAATTCGATATCGGACAGCTTTTCTTTCCTTGGATATCAGACAAATCCGTACAAATATGTGGCAAAATGCGATCTTTTTGTCTGTTCCAGTTTGAGAGAGGGCTTTTCGACCGCCGCTACCGAGGCGCTGATCGTCGGAACACCGATCTGTACGACCGATGTGTCAGGAATGCGTGAGATGCTTGGCGAGGACAATGAGTGGGGTGTCATCACCGAAAACAACGAGGACGCACTTTATATCGGGATAAAGGGATCTGCTCGATCATCCCGAAAAACTTAAGGCTTATAAGAATAAAGCGGCAGAGCGCGGCAAGGTTTTCTCCACAGACGCCACCACTCGTGCCGTCGAAAAAATGTTGTTAGATCTGTGAGGTGCGGTTGTGAAAAATTTCATAAAAGAGTTGGTGTACCGCATGCGCGGTGAGTATACTACAGAAAAACTTGTTTCAATGGGCATGACTGTCGGAAAAAATTTCAAGAGACTTGGCGGTGTGATACTTGACCCGTCTCACTGTCATTTGATCGAGATCGGTGACAATGTCACAATAGCACCGCGCGTACACATACTTTGTCATGATGCAAGCACGAAGACCTTCTTGGATTACACAAAGATCGGCAGAGTGACGATAGGCGACAATGTTTTCATCGGAGCCGAAAGCGTTCTATTGCCGGGCGTTACCGTCGGCAACAATGTTATCATCGGGGCAAACAGTACCGTAACGCATGACATCCCCGACAAAACGGTCGTTGCAGGATCACCCGCGCGAGTGATATGCAGTCTCGAGGACTACCTAAACAAAGAGCGTGAGCGGATGAAAACATCCCCTTGTTACGGCGAAGAATATACG
>CAZBYU010000353.1:0-1435 GCA_964496235.1 uncultured Oscillospiraceae bacterium
AGGCATCAGTGGAAGAAGGAACTGCGCTTCCTGATCACCTTTTGCCTGGGCGCGGGCATCGGCGTACTGATCTTCGGGCGGCTGATGGACTGGGTACTTACGCACTATCCGTCGCTGGCCAACAGCTTCTTTGTGGGCGTGATACTGGGCAGCCTGCCGATGATCGCAAAGAAGGCGCTTCAAAAGGAAGGCAGGCTGAGCCTTCGCGCCTCCAACCTGCTGCCCGGCCTTGTGACGCTGGCGCTCATGGTGGCCATGACGGTGAGCGGCACGGGGGACAAGTCGGCCTCCGAAATCACCGGCAGCTATTTCAGCCAGTGCGTGCGGCTGCTGATCTGGGGTGTGGTAGCGATGAGCTGCATGATCATCCCGGGCATCAGCGGCTCCTTCGTGATGGTGCTGATGGGGGCCTATGGCGTGGTCATCGGCGCGGTGGCGCTGCTCACCAGCTCGCCGCTTGAGGCGATGCCGCTGATCATACCGTTTGGCATTGGCTGTTTGATCGGCCTGTTCGGCTGTGCGAAGCTGATTCGCTGGCTGCTTGAGAAATACGAAATGCCCACCTACTCGGCCATACTGGGCTTTGTGATCGGCTCGGTGTTCTCGATCTTCCCCGGCTGGGGCGAGTTCTTCACGGTGGGCGCGATTGCGGCGTTTCTGGTGGGCGTGGCCTGCATTGTGCTGTGCAACCACTATTCTGCGGACTGAGGCACGAAATACAAGCTTGACTTTGGGAGGATGCTATGCAGCTTTGTCAGATACAGTATGAGGGGCAGACTCGCCTTGCCCGGCGCACGGCGCAGGGGCTTGAGGTGCTGGGCGGCGTTTGCACGATGAGCGAGGCTATTTCAAATCCGCAGGCCCTTCGCACGGCCCCTGTGATCGCCCTGCTGCCCGAGGAGGAGGCCCGCTTTCTGCCGGTCGTGACCCGCCCGGGCAAGGTGCTCTGCGTGGGCATTAACTACCGCAAGCACATTGAGGAAACCGGCGACAAGGTGCCCGCCGAGCCGGTGCTCTTCAGCAAGTTTGCCACCGCCCTTGCGGCGCATCAGGAGCCGGTGCAGATTCCGGACTGCGCGCACCGCGTCGATTACGAGGCGGAGCTGGTGCTCGTCATTGGGCGCGGCGGCAAGAACCTCACCCGCGAAGAGGCGCAGCAGGCCATCTTCGGCTATACCTGCGGCAACGACCTCTCCGCGCGCGATCTGCAGTTCGTCTCCGGCCAGTGGCTGCTGGGCAAGACGCCGGACGGCTTTGCGCCGGTCGGGCCCTTCGTCGCGACGGCGGATGAGTTCGCGCCCGAGGGACGGCGAATCAGCAGCTATGTCAACGGCGAGCTGCGCCAGGATGGAAACACCAGCCAGATGATCTTCGACTGCGCCGAAATCGTGCGCTATATCTCCCGCACCATGACGCTTGAGCCGGGTGACCTGAT
>CAZBYU010000354.1:0-1412 GCA_964496235.1 uncultured Oscillospiraceae bacterium
TGTCTTTTGAGGTGCAGATGGGCTGACGCCCATCAAGACGAAAAGGGCAAAAAGCACCAATAAGGGACGCTGACAGGCGACAGGTGTTCGACTCCCGTCAGCTTTGGAAGAAAGGGCGGTGATGTGAGTGGGAAGACTGAAACGCATATCCGAAAGCGTTGTGGCGGCGTTGGTGATGACGATGACAATGTATGTTTTCTCCGCCTCGCCTCTGTATGATTATATGGAACGCACCGCGCGGCAAGGGCTGGACAGCGGGCGCATGAAAAATGTGACCGTCACCCTGCCGGAGAAGCCCGCCGAGACTGCACCGGGCGCAGACGCGCCGACCGTGCTTGCCGCCGCACCGAAGTCCGGTGCCGCATCGGCGGCATATGCCTCGGATTCAGAGAGAGAAAGCACGGTGCTTGCGCCCGAAGCATCACCCGAACCTACGCCCACCTCCGTGGCGGACGATGACGGCATTGTCATATTGGAAACCACCATAGAGGGCGGGCTGACGATAAAAAATCAGACGGGCTATAAGGCGGACATCGGCAGTCTCCTTGTCGGCGGACCGGGGTTGACCCTCTCCGCCGAAGGACCGCAGATACTTATCATTCACACGCACTCGAGCGAGGCATACACCCAGTCCGGGCTTGATAAATACGAGGAGAGCGATGAGGGACGCACCGAGGACACGCGCTATAATATTGTCCGCGTCGGAGACGAGCTTGCCGCGGTGTTCGAGCAGGCGGGGCTTCGCGTTGTTCATGACCGTGGGATTTACGATTACCCCAGCTATACCGGCTCTTATACCCGCTCCGGTCAGGCAGTGTCAGAATGGCTTGCAGAATACCCGAGCATTGGTGTGGTGATAGATGTCCACCGCGACGCACTCGGCACAAACGGCACGGTGTATAAGACCATGGCAGAGGAAACGGGTGTGTGTGCAAGCCAGGCTATGCTGCTTATCGGCACGGACGAAAGCGGGCTTGCCCACGGCGCATGGCGGGAGAACCTCGCCCTCGCGGTATATCTCCAGCAGGCGGTCTCCGCCGCCCACCCGACGCTTATGCGTCCGGTTCAGCTCGTACCCCA
The DNA here is from genome assembly GCA_964496235.1 of uncultured Oscillospiraceae bacterium. GTDB lineage: Bacteria > Bacillota > Clostridia > Oscillospirales > Oscillospiraceae > Limivicinus. The sequence goes on from CAZBYU010000354.1 coordinate 1,081, forward strand.
GCGGTATAACCAGCACCTCAGCACAGGCTCTATGATCCTTGAGGTCGGCAGTAGCGGCAACACGCTTCAAGAGGCTCTGTCCGCGGTGCGGCTTTTCGGCGCGTCCGCCGGCGCGGCTCTCGCCGCGCTTGTGCAAAGTCCGGATACCGTCACCTCACAGCAATAATTACCCCGCCGCCACACCCGGTTTTCGCTGTGTAACCGAATGCTTTTTCAGCTCGCTCTTTTTTGAAACCGGGTATAAAAAAGACCGCCCCATTTCGCGTATTGCGACCGGCGGCGGTCAGATTTTCGGTGTTCGGTTAGAGACATTAGGACTTGCTGTCAGCGAC
>CAZBYU010000355.1:0-1412 GCA_964496235.1 uncultured Oscillospiraceae bacterium
CAGAGGGGGAGCGCGTATGTAATCTGATTTCGGTTCGAGTTTTTTTATACCTCGGCATGGCAAAAAACGGAGAATAGACTTTTTGTGTATTAATATCGGCGCATATTATAAGGGAAAGTTTCTCGGAGACATCCAATACTTGCCGATTAAGGGCGGCTCTGTAGGAAAAAGTGAGCTGTATGACAGTGACGTTTATTATGGAAAAATAAAACGTGTTTGCGATGACGATTTATTATATTATCTCAAGAACTACGAAGACGGTCAGGGAGACCTTTATGTAAATAAGCATATGGTGGACTCCGATGTATATAACATGCTTTACAGTAAGGAATCCGGAAAGCTGTATTATGCTAAGTCCGATGAGGATACACAGTACGGTAAGCTTAAAGTATATTCAAAGGGAAAGACAATTGAGATTGATGAAGACGTTTGTGCATACTTAATAATGGAGACAGGGAATAGTCTTTACGAAAAATACACCGGGGAAGGTTTGAATGTAGGAGACCTCTGTTTTTGGAATGGCAAAAATAGTGTTCTCGTTGCCGAAGATGTTGCCGAATGTGTAAGTGTAGACCCTAACTTGATTATCCAGGGATATGATTGGTTATGGGAGTATTATTCCGTAGTAGCATCAAGCTTGGCACCCTGGTAATGCTACTGCTTTATTGCGTTTTAATCCGCTCTTGCACTAAATGTGTGGGCGCATAGATTGACCCTGATTTCAAAAGGCTGTTCCGAGCTTAGGAACAGCCTTTTACCATGTGAATATGCCAATAAAAATGGTGCGCCGCAATTGCGGCGCACCGAACTATGGGATTGGAATATATCAAAGAGGATTTTTTACTTTGCGGCCTCCATGCCGGCGATAAGGGCTTTCTTATTGCCCTCCAGGAAGCGCAGCTTGCGCTCGCCAAGCTCAATGCGAATGGCCTCTGTCATCTTCTCCACGGACACTATCGGCATCTTCTCCAGCAGTGCGCCGAGAATTGCGACGTTCGCGCCCTTGGGGTTGCCGACCTCGTCGGCGATCTTCATCGCGTCGCAGTAGACTACGGTGATGTCATCACGTACGGACTTGCGCTCAATGATGGAGCTGTTGATTACGAGAACTCCGCCGGGCTTCACGCTCTGCTCGAACTTGTCGAGAGACGGCAGGTTCATCGCAACCACTGCGTCGGCAGTGCCGACGATGGGCGAGGCAACAGGTTCATCGCTTACGATGACGGAGCAGTTTGCCGTGCCGCCGCGCATTTCCGGACCGTATGAGGGAAGCCAGGAGACGTTTTTGCCGTCGAGCATGCATGCCATTGCCATGAACTTGCCTATCAAAAGCATACCCTGTCCGCCGAAGCCTGCGAATATAAACTCTTTAGTCATATTATTCTGCCCCCTTATCTTTGTACACGCCCAGA
>CAZBYU010000356.1:0-1405 GCA_964496235.1 uncultured Oscillospiraceae bacterium
TTCTCGGCCCTCTTTTCAAGCTTCTGGAGGCCTGCTTTGACCTGACAGTTCCTATGGTAACGGCGGCAATCATTGATTACGGTATCAAAAACCGGGACACCGGCTATATCGCGAAATATGGTGCCATATTGGGCCTGTTGGCTGTTATTGGTCTGATTTGTTCCATTACGGCACAGTATTTCGCTGCCAAAGCCGCAGTCGGCTTTGCCGCAAAGCTGCGCCATGCACTATTTTCCCATATCGAGTCACTTTCCTTTACGGAAATGGATACCATCGGCACATCTACCCTGATTACACGCATGACAAGCGATGTCAATCAGGTGCAGTCCGGTGTCAATATGGCTCTTCGCCTTTTTTTGCGTTCGCCATTTATCGTTTTAGGGGCAGTGCTCATGGCATTTTCCATCAATGTTAAGGCAGCTCTTGTTTTTGCAGTTGTTATCCCTCTGCTGGCATTGGTTATCTTCACCATTATGGGTGTCAGCATGCCTCTGTACAAAAAGGTACAGGGTGCACTTGATCATGTACTTGGCAGTACAAGGGAAAACCTGACCGGTGTCCGTGTCATCCGTGCCTTCAACCGCGAGCAGGAAGAGGAAACACAATTCTGTGAAAAAACCGGTCTGCTTGCAAAGGCACAGCTCTTTGTAGGAAGAATTTCTGCACTGACTAATCCTGTTACCTACGTTATGATTAACCTTGCGCTTGTTGCTCTTTTATGGGTCGGCGGTATCAACATTCACTCCGGAGCACTGACACAGGGAGAAATCGTTGCCCTGATTAACTATCTGTCACAGATTCTGGTAGAACTCATCAAACTGGCAAATGTTGTTGTCATGTCAAATAAGGCATTAGCATGTGCAAACCGCATACAGGGCATTTTGGAAACAGAATGCTCCCTTACGACAGAATACCTTACTGACAAGGCGATCGGCGAAGCCTCTGCACTCTCAGGGCAGGTTATCTTTGACAACGTTTCCCTGACATATCAGGGCGCACAGGAGCCTTCCATCGAAAATGTAAGCTTTACCGCCAAGCCCGGTGAAGTAATCGGCATCATCGGCGGCACAGGCTCCGGAAAAAGTACCCTTGTACATCTGATTCCACGCTTCTATGATGCCACCAGGGGCAGTGTTACCATAGACGGACAGGATGTCCGCAGCTATCCCGCCCGTCAGCTTCGGAGCCGGATTGGCATTGTAATGCAGAAGGCAGTTCTTTTTAAAGGAAGCATCCGTGAAAATCTCTTGTGGGGAAACGAAAACGCAACTGAGGAGGAGCTTTGGGAGGCACTTACCCTTTCCCAATCACTTGAATTTGTAGAAAAGAAACCGGATGGTATTGATTCCTTTGTAGAACAGGGCGGCAGAAACCTCTCAGGTGGACAGAGGCAGCGTCTGACAAT
>CAZBYU010000357.1:0-1393 GCA_964496235.1 uncultured Oscillospiraceae bacterium
CGAGGTAGTAGGCCGAGCGCAGCGCCGCGTCCATCACGCCGCCGGTCGCGCCGAAGACGACCGCCGCGCCGGTCGCGCTGCCGAGCGGGGAGTCGAACGCCTCCTCGGGCAGGTGTACGGGGGAGATGTGGTTCGCGCGCAGCATGATGCTCAGCTCACGCGTCGTGATGCTCACGTCCACGTCGGGGCGACCGTCCGCACCGACCATCGTCGGCAGGGCGCACTCGCTCTTTTTCGCTACGCACGGCATGACCGAGACGACGAAGAGGCGCTTGGGGTCGATGCCGATACGCTCGGCGAAGTAGGTCTTCGCGACCGCACCGAACATCTGCTGCGGGGACTTCGCGGTGGAAAGGCTCTCGGTGAGTGCGGGGTACTGCGACTTGAGGAAGCGCACCCAGCCCGGGCAGCAGGAGGTGAACATCGGCTGACCGCCGAGGCCGTCGCGCTTGATGCGCTCGACGAGCTCGCTGCCCTCCTCCATGATCGTGAGGTCGGCGGCGAAGTCGGTGTCGAAAACGTAGTTGAAGCCCAGCTCGCGCAGCGCGGCCGCCATGCGCCCGGGCGAGGCGAATTCGGGCGAGAGGTTGAACTGCTCCGCCCACGCCGCGCGCACCGCCGGCGCGACCTGCACGACCGTCACGATGCTCGGGTCGTCCAGCGCGTCGAACACGCGGCCGGTGTCATCGCGCTCACGCAGCGCCGCCGTGGGGCAGTGCGTGATGCACTGGCCGCAGTAGGTGCATTCGGTGTCCTGAATGCGGCGGTTGCGGGAGACGTCCACCGTCGTGCGCGAGCCCGTGCCGAGCAGATCCCAGATCTTCACGCTCTGCACCTTCTCGCACACCTGCACGCAGCGCAGGCACTTGACGCACTTGTCGTTCTCGCGGATGAGCGGGGTGGAGTAGTCCACGCTCTCGCGGCGGAGCTTCTGGGGATAGTGCTCGCCGCGCATATTGAAGTCGTTCGCGAGCGTCTGGAGCGTGCAGTTGCCGCTGCGCGGGCAGGACGTGCAGCTCGTGTCGTGCTCGGAGAGGATGAGACGCAGGTTCGCGCGGCGCGCCTCGCGCGCCATGGGGCTGTTGGTGAAGACCTCCATGCCGTCGGCGACGACGTTGTCGCAGGCGGGCACGAGACGCTGCATCCCCTTGACCTCCACGCAGCACAGGCGGCAGGCCGCGATCTCGTTGAGCTCCTTCAGGTAGCAGAGGGTCGGGATGTGGATGTTGAGCATCCGCGCCGCCTCGAGGATGGTCGTGTTCTCGGGGACGGTGATGCTCTTGCGGTCGATGGTCAGCGTGACATTTTTCACCATTTTGCTTTCCTCCCTCCGCGGAAGATGCCGTAGCCGAAGTGGTCGCAGCGCAGGCAGCGGGACGCCTCGGTGTAGGCC
>CAZBYU010000358.1:0-1389 GCA_964496235.1 uncultured Oscillospiraceae bacterium
TGTTAGAGCTGATTCGAATATACAACTGACGAAGCATATGTAAAAAAAGGAGGGATTCGGATGTCTATGGAACTTACTACGATATGGGAGCTGATAAGCGTGTTCTGTGCATATGTACTTTGCTCCTGTCTTGCCCCTTACATTGTATTTCGCCGTTATCTCCGCAAAAAATCCCTTTCTGAGCGAATTCTGATTTCTGTATTGCTCGGCAATTTTTATATGATTAATATTGTATTTATCATTTTCGCCCTGCATATCCCCGGTACGCTTTCTTTATATCTTTTCACTCTGATACCGGCCGTTATCGCATGGGTCCGCATCAATCGCCCGCCGCTTAAACGTTCTGCAGCACTGCTCTATAACTCTGTTTCCCGACTGTTTCTCGGGGAAGCAAAAATTAGAACTATTCTGTCCGTGCTGCTGTATCAGCCCCGCAAAGGCATAAAGGGCTGCTTTCGGGCATGTTGGCAGCATTTCACCGGACATATCGCAGAATGGCTTATGATGCTTGCACTTCTCGGCTTCAATGTCTGGTATTACGGCTATCAGACCGTCACAACTTATATTTACGGTGCTTCTGACATTATTGTTCACCACCGCTGGATTAACGAAATGGACAACGGCACAATCTTTTGGCACGGCATTTATCCTTTCGGATTTCACAATGTCATTTACTTTCTGCATCACATTTTTGGATTTAAAACCGTCTCCCTCCTCCGTGTTTTCGGAGTTGTGGAAACCCTCTTTATCTATCTGATGCTCTATCTTTTACTGAAAAAGATTTGTCGCTCCAGATATATCCCGTTTTTCGGCATGTTTCTTTTCACACTGCCTGATATCTTCAACTTTCAGGCAACCATGCGCTATCAATGGGCACTTCCGCAGGAATTTGCCATGATTTTTCTCTATCCCTGCGCTTATTTTCTTATTCAGTTTTTTGAACGAAAAAAATCAGAGATTAACACCGAAAAGGAATTTGCTGAACAAAGAATACTGTACGCATGGACGGCTCAGTACCATATCCTGCCAAGCACGCGAAGTCTGATCTTTTTTGCCATCAGCTTTTCACTGACGCTTGCTGCACACTTTTATATTACACTTATAGCCGTTCTGCTCTGCGTTGCCATTGCCATTGCATATTTCCCGATTGTTTTTCATCCGCGATACTTCTTTTCTATCGCACTTGCCGGCATACTGAGTCTGTGCTGTGCGATTACACCGATGGCAGTCGGCTATGCCGGCGGTATTGAATTAGAGGGTTCTCTCGGATGGGCGTTGAGTGTTATCTTCCCATCCTCCTCTGAGGACACAGACAAAGATGCTTCCAGTGATGCTTCCAGTGAAAGTGCCTCTATTGAGAAAGATAAAGAAAATGCTTCTGATATAAAC
>CAZBYU010000359.1:0-1383 GCA_964496235.1 uncultured Oscillospiraceae bacterium
GATACCAACACTTTTGCACATTTATGCGCGGGTTCAAGTCCCGCCTCGCGCACCACGTCGGCTCAAGCGTTGTATCGCTTGAGCCGATTTTTTATTTATCTTTTGACCTTTATAATGCCATTCAAACTGCGAAAATCCCGCGTGAATTTGCAAAATTTGCGTTACACGTGAAATGTTGCTATGCAATGTGATGCTTCTGTGGGTGAGAGACATATTTTACTTGATTATCTCATAGTACGCAGCGCGATATTCCTCGCCGACCTCGCCGTCATTAGTTGTGAAACTGATTTTTTCTCCGCTGTCCGTCACGATTGTGGTTATGAGCTGTGTGTAGCTTCTTGTTCTGTGGGTGATGGTTTTTGCATTAAAAATAAAGTGTTCGATTCTTTTTCCAACGATAGCTTCAAAATGCTCGGATACATCTGTCAGCTCACAGGAGGGGAGAATGGTGTTTGTCCAAAAATCGGCGAATTGCGTCGAAATCAGTACGCCGTCATCATATATAAAGTATAAGGTTGCGGTGTAGCAATTATTGTGCTTGAACTTAGGCTGATTGAGCGTGTAGAAAACCGGTTGCTTGCCGCCGTTATCGGCGAGGACACGGCGTATCCTTTTGCCGATGGCGAGCGAATAAGAATCAATGCCCCTGTACGGTTTTCCGTTCTCAATCGCCTGATAAATCTGATAAACAGCCTCGTAATCATTGCCTGCGGAGAGGTCATTCATGTAGCAGTCGAGGAAAAATTGTTCGTCACCTACAGCTTCCCAAGGGGTAAGGTCATCATCGGATGTAGGGGACAGAGTGCGATTCACTGCGCCGGCATCAAGCAAAAGCTTCGTGGCTTGGATAAAGTGAGTTCTGTCAGTCGTTGTTGTTAACGAATGAAGGCACTGTGCGCCGTAGCACCCGTCGCACTTTGTCACATCAAATCCGTGTGCGAGAAAAAAGCGTATAATCGCGCACATATCCGAGTCGGAATCGGAACTTCTTTCACGCAATACACCGTTATTATCATCACGTGGTTCGGGGAGTATATCCGGATAACAAAACAGAATCTCGGAAAGAACATTTTTGTCATCGTTTTTCCCGATGGCGTTAATGTCCGCACCTTGCCGAATCAAATCCTCTGCCGCCTCGAAATCCGGTACTCCCGAATGAAAGAGTTGTATAAGCTCGTTTTCGAGTGCGCCGAATCCATAGTCATAATCCACGCTTTCCACCTCCTGTATATAATATTAATATAACATACATAAAGTCCTATAAAAAGGACAAAGCTTTGACACGCCCCCTGTCAAGTAGACATTTTTTGTGGACACCTGTTATGCAACATAAGCACAACGGACTTCCATCGGGGTTAGTCCTGTTTTGAGCTGAATTCGCTC
>CAZBYU010000360.1:0-1382 GCA_964496235.1 uncultured Oscillospiraceae bacterium
GCCGTCTGCGGCACGGTGCGCCTCCGCCGCGGCGGAAAGCTCCGCCATGTCCGCAAAGGACGCGTCCTTGCAAACCTCGTGGTTTATCAGCAGAACCGGCACATCCGAGCCGATGGGAAAAAAGCTCTTGCCTATGCATACACTGCGGCTTGTAAGCTCCTTGGGGTAATCGGGGGCATTCACACCCAGATACACGCTCATATCGGTAAGCTTGGAGCGCGAATGCATGTCAAAGGCACGGTAGTGCGAGCAGAATATAAGATCCGGTGCGTCCGTATCAAACGCCTCTGCCATTGCATCCTCGCTTTCAAAGCCGACGAGCTTCACGGGAAGCTCCCCGCGAGAGGAGCTTTTGTTGTAGTCGTGTGCAAACTCGTTCAGTTCTTCCTCGGCGACACCGCCCATGACATACCATATGCTCACCGCGCCGCGAGACTCATCTTCGCGTGTGCGGGCAAAAATATATATCCCGCCGACTATTGCGATTGCCGCAAGCACGGCAAGCAGATTTCTCAACTTCATAAACACAATACTCCGTGTTCCACAAGGTTTCTCTTTCTATTGACATATATGCTATACTTTACATTAAAATAAATCAATAAAGATTTTATAAAATCGGAGAGAAAATATGAAATACAAAGCGGTATTATACGACATGGACGGCACGGTGCTTGACACCCTCGCCGACCTGACCGACGCTGTCAACCACTCGCTTTCGCACTTTGCCCTGCCGGAGACCACACCGCGCAATGTGCGCTCCGCCCTCGGCAACGGCGCGGCGCGGTTGATTGCCGCGTGTGTTCCGGCGGGTACAGACCCCGCTATTGCAGGTGAACTGCTTGAATACTATAAGCCCTACTACGCCGCCCATTGCAATGAGAAAACCGCGCCATACCCCGGCATAATCGAGCTTATGCAATGCTTGAAGCAAGCGGGTGTGAAGCAGGCGGTCATATCCAACAAGCCGGATAACGCCGTGCGTCCGCTTGCAGATGCGTTTTTCCCCGGGCTTTTGGAGTTTGCCGTCGGCGAGAGCGAGACTGTCAGGCGCAAGCCGTGTCCGGACGCGGTCAATGCCGCAGTTGCGGCGATGGGGCTTGAAAAAGCCGAGTGTGTGTATATAGGCGACACCGAGGTGGATATCCTCACCGCGCAAAATGCCGCGCTTGACTGTATTGCGGTGGCTTGGGGCTTTCGCGACGAGGAAGAGCTTGAACGTGCGGGCGCGAAAACAATAGTCCATACTGCCGACGAGCTGTACGCGGCACTTACCGACGAATAATAAAAGAATAAAAAAGCAGAAAAGAAACACCGCATTGCATGTTGCAACGCGGTGTTTGCGGTTATCGGATGTTTTGTTTTCTGCGGGCGTGTCTCGGCTA
>CAZBYU010000361.1:0-1381 GCA_964496235.1 uncultured Oscillospiraceae bacterium
CCTTTTGAGGCGAGCTGGTTGTACGGCATGTCGCTCAAATCCAGAAGATCCGGCATGTTCCCCGCGGCAAGCTCGCCTGTCAGCTTTGTCAGTGCGTCTTCATAGCTCGTCTCGCCCACAAGCTCATAATAGTTTTTCAGATTGATGCGGTATTTGTCGCTTGAGCGATTGAATTTGATCACCGCGTCGCATAGCTCAATCGTCGGAGAAATCGAGGCGAGTGTCAGAAGCTCTTTCCGTGCCGAACCCTCGTTTTTCGCCTTTTCTATGCTCACAAGCGAGATGGCATAGTCCGGAGTGCCGCTTGGCTCTGCCAGATAAGCTTGAATCCGCCCGGCTTCGTTTATGCGAAAGGTGCCCATGTTGCTTCCGTTTACGTCGCATTCTACCCAGTTTATAAGCCGTTCACTTTCTTTGCTTTCGAGCTTGTAGCCGTATAGGCTCGTGTCTGTTATGAAGTAAAAGTCATATTCACCCGCACCGGTGATGATTTCCGTCGGAAACTGCGGTATCGGATAGCTTTCATCGAGAAATACTCCGCGCTCACTGTCCAAAATACGCACTGCAATTTCGCCGTTGTCGTATACCAGCACGCCGGTCTCACCGGTTTTCAACGTGTCCACGTCGTATAGATATCCGTCTACCGGTATGTCATACAGCATTTCACCGTCGGTGCTGTATGCACGTATGCCACTCCCAGAATCCGTACAGGGCAGGATGATATGACCCTCGGAGTTTAAGGATATGCCGCTGACATAGCTGTCCTCCGAAAGCTCTATCTTCGCTCGGCTTAACTCCGCACCGTTTGCATCTATCACTCGCAGATAGCTCTCCGTCACGCTCCGCGCATAGTCGAAGTATTCAGTGTCCTCCGCCGTTATCTCCTCCGGCGCGTCCGACCATGAGGAAGCAACCTGTTCAAGCATGACCAAGTTTCCGTCACTGTCCGTTGTTGCGGATTCCGGGTGGGCAAACTGCGTGAAGTCGCGCTTTACCTCGCCGTAGGTCTCGCCAATTATCGGCGCGAAGTCATCAAGTCGTCTCACCTTGCCGGAATAGTCCACAAAATAAAGCCTCACCTCATTTATGTCATACTGCCCTTCGTATTCAGCAATCGTGCCTTCCGGAGTTGCGTCACCTACTTTTTCTCTTACAGCGTAATATAGTCCCTCTTCCGTCATGCAAAGCGGGGCGATGCCGCTGTGCGTATCGGGTATCTCCGTGAACTCTGCGGTGTACACAAACTCCGCTGCCGCCTCGTTCGTGCGGGCAAGCTCACTCTTGTTGCCGGTGGCGGTGCTGTCGCCGTCTTCGACTTTGCCGCATGCGGCGAGCGTGACGATACTCGCCACGGCGAGCAACAGCGCGAGTGTTCTTTTTG
>CAZBYU010000362.1:0-1379 GCA_964496235.1 uncultured Oscillospiraceae bacterium
TTATCCCGCTCCCGAGAATAGGTTACAATGTATTTTTCCTCTGTGTGCGTTGAACATGTCGACCCTGTACTCAACACTGCGGATGGAATACATTGTCTGAGTCGATCAAGCCAAAGTCCACGTCTGCGCCGGATGGAGAATAGGCGGCATAAATTCTAACGGTTTCCCCAGCATCCAACGGGAAATCGGAATCGCCCGTTATACATGTGCGCGGGTTTATGCTTACACTGAAAGTGCCAGATGTGCGAGAAACGTGGAGATTCTCCGCCTGAATTTCGCAGGCGAACTCGCGCGATTCTGCTGCGAAGGCTATGTTGTTTGCGCAGAGACAACAGCTGCTGCTATGACCCTGTGAAGGATTCTTTGCATTGCTTTCACCTCCCTTCATTGAGAGGCTACCAGATGACTGGTGTGGACTCGACTTCTAAACCGTCCCAGCTTTCGCTGGGGAGGTCTTCGAATTGCAGCGGTGCGGGGGTTCTTTTCCTCGTGCCGCTGCCACAGGAGGATACCGACGGCGGCGAGGAGAATGAGAAGAACGGCGAGGAGGGTGCAGAGCGCCCGCCTGGTGAGGTATTTTGGGGGCGACGGCGGCGCGTCCTTATGTATCGGCGCGGCGTCATCGTCCAGAAGGGAATCGACCGTGACACCGTAGAGCCGCGCGAGAAAGCGCAGGTTCTCGACCGATGGGACTGCGTCGCCGACCTCCCAGCGGGAGACAGACTGGCGCGCGATGTGCAGCAGCTCCGCGAGCTCCTGCTGGGAGAGTCCCATTTCTGTGCGCAGGGCGGCTAATTTTTCGTGATCGGCGTTGCATTCGCGCACTTTTTGGTTGCGCACGGGGAAAATTGAGAAAGATACGCCGGACAGGGGGCTGTTCGGCGTATCTTTCAAAGCATTCCGCGTCAGCGCGCCTCGAGCGCGGTGACGGTGTCGGCGAGCCAGTCGCCCTTGAAGTCCTCGATGCGCCCCTCGTCCATGAGAGAGGCGAGCGCGGGGTCGATGGGCATTTGCGCGAGGAGCGGGAGAGAGTGCTTCTTCGCGGCCTCGGCGCACTTGCCCTCGCCGAAGAGGTAGATTTTCTTGCCGCAGTCGGGGCAGGCGAGATAGCTCATGTTCTCCACGAGACCGACGATGGGCACGGCCATCTTCTCCGCCATCTTCACGGCCTTCTCCACGACCATGCCGACGAGCTCCTGCGGCGAGGCGACCACGACGATGCCGGAGAGCGGGATGGACTGAAAGACGCTCAGCGTCACGTCGCCTGTGCCCGGGGGCATATCGACGAGGAGATAGTCGACCTCCCAGAGGACATCCGTCCAGAACTGCTGCACGACGCCGCCGATGACAGGGCCGCGCCAGATGACAGGGTCGGTCTC
>CAZBYU010000363.1:0-1371 GCA_964496235.1 uncultured Oscillospiraceae bacterium
ACATGATCCAGACCGCCAAAGCCGATATCATATGCCCAACCGTCACCACCGAAGATCCATACGGACTTCTTAGAAAGGTAATCCTTCTTTGCAAGAACTTCCTTAGACTTATCGAATCCGCACTTCTCAAGCTCAGCTACCAGAGCCTCTGTTGCAGAAACGTTTGCCTTTGTGTCATCCTTTGTCTCTAAATATTTATCAATGGCAGCCTTCAGCTCAGCAGATGCCTTATCTGATGCACCGATTTCCTTCACAAGCTCGATTGCCTGATCACGAAGGTACTTCTGACCAACATACATACCAAGACCATGCTCGGCGTTATCCTCAAAGAGGGAGTTAGACCATGCAGGACCCTTCTTAGAATCCTTATTTACGGTATATGGTGAAGTTGCTGCCGGGTTACCCCAGATAGAAGAGCAGCCTGTTGCATTTGAAATATACATCTGCTCACCAAACAACTGTGTTACCAGACGGGCATATGATGTCTCTGCACAACCCGCACAGCTTCCTGAGAACTCGAGGAGCGGCTGATTGAACTGGCTTCCCTTCGGAGTGTTATCAGCAAATCCGCTGTCCTTCTTGCCAACATTAGCAACTAAGTAATCGAATACCGGCTGCTCTGCTGCCTGTGACTCCTGCGGAACCATCTTGATTGCACCCTTATCTGCTGCAGGACATACCGTGATACATTCACCGCATCCCATACAGTCAAGAGGTGATACACTCATTGCAAACTTATACTCTCCGGCCTTAGGCTTTGTATCTGCCAGCTTAATGTTAGACGGTGCTGCCTTCACTTCATCCTCGCTCAGCAGGAACGGACGGATTGTAGCATGTGAACATACAAATGCACAGTTGTTACACTGAACACAGCTTTCAGGATCCCATACCGGAACAGTTACTGCAGTACCACGCTTCTCATATGCAGATGCACCTGTCTCGAACTGACCGTCCGGATTCTCGATAAATGCAGACACCGGAAGGCTGTCACCATCCATCTTAGAGATTGGTTCCAAAAGATCCTTTACAAGCTTCACAACCTCAGGACGACCCTGAATCTCTTTTGCAGGAGCATCCGGAGCAGGATTAGACCATGACGCAGGTACTTCAACCTTATGTACCGCATCTACACCGGCATCAATCGCCTTGTAGTTCATCTCTACTACCGCATCGCCCTTCTTAGAGTAAGACTTCTTAGCAGCCTGCTTCATATACTCAACTGCCTGATCAATCGGCATTACATCGGCCAGCTTGAAGAATGCTGACTGAAGGATTGTATTTGTACGCTTGCCCATACCAATCTCAATTGCCTTGTCGATTGCATTGATTGTATAAAGCTGAATATTATTGTCAGCAATATATTTCTTTGCC
>CAZBYU010000364.1:0-1370 GCA_964496235.1 uncultured Oscillospiraceae bacterium
GCAGTACCTCTTATCCGATAATCGTATCTATATATACATCCACGCTCTTTATGGGAACGCCCGTGGACTTGGTTAGCTTATATTTGACCTCTTTCATGATGCTTCTCGACACCGCGCTGATATTCACACCGCGGTCGACGCCTATATGCAACTCGAGAGAGACCGTGCCGTCGTCGTTATTGTGTGCGACGACACCCTTTGACATCGACTCACGACGCAAAAGCTGCCACGGACCGCCTTCCTTGCTGCATGTGACCATGCCCTTCACACCAAAGCAACTCGTCGCCGCGTCACCCGCGAGATTCGTAAATACCTCTCCCGCTATGCTAAGCATACCGTTGCCGTTTTGTATATTAACCATAAAATCCTGCTCTCCTTTCTGAAGATTTGTCGGTTGCCCGCGCCCAAAAGAGCGCGAACAGGGGGCAAATGGTGATAATTCTTATCATATAAAGCCGATTATTTATTATAATACATCAATTTCAAAATAACAAGGAGATTTTGAAGGATTCTCTCGTGCATTTTAGACAAAGTTTTGCCCTTGTGGGCTTGCAGGCGGGCGTTTTCGCGTATATTGCGAATTTTTTACTAAAAAACGCTCTCTCCGAGCAGGAGAGAGCGTGAACGGCAGGTTGATTATTTGTGATATCTCAAGGCACAGATGTCATCGCCCTTGGCGATGCACTTGGGCAGGTCGAGCGTGCCGCCGTAGCACTCGCCGATGGCGTGGTCACCGCACATGGCAATGTCGCAGAGCATGGCGATCTCCTCGTCGGTGCATCCGGCGTTCTGCCATGCCTTTACGAGCGGGCAGTAATGAAAGTTGATGGAAAGCTTATCGTCCGTACTCTCTTTGATGTCCATCTCGAAAACCAGCTGAGCCGCCTTGGTAAAGAGCGTCTTTTTAAGCCCCTTGAAGCTGTCCGACCCGCCCTTTTTCACAAGCCCTGCGCCCTGAGAAAGACCGCAACGTCTCACCGCCGCACTGCCGAAATCTCTCGGGTCAAGCCCGCGCTTTTTCGCCTCGTCGCACAAAAGATATAGCCAGAATGCGCGATGCTCCAGTTGTGCGCGAATCGCCTGCAATATACCGTTGCGGTATTTCGGCTCGTTTTTGACTATGCTCATGTTTATCCTCCATATGTCCTCTTTTGGGGAAACGCGTTCCCGTTCCTCCGTCATTATAGCACAACGTCGAGGAAATACCAGTATCAGCCGATATTTTCACACGTGTTTTTCCCACGTATAACGGATAGAATGCAAATTCGTATATATTTTACATAAAATTTATGCCTTAACAAGGTTTACATTTTGACAAAAGAATGATAAGATAATACTGTCTGCAAGCGGGTGCTTAGATACGTGCGCCC
>CAZBYU010000365.1:0-1369 GCA_964496235.1 uncultured Oscillospiraceae bacterium
GTACCGTCGTCGAGCGTCTTGACGATCTTCTGTCCCTCTTCAGCCATTACAATGTTGTCATTCTCATAGTATACATAGATACCATTGAATGTCTGCACACCACTCTTGACGATCATTTTGCCATCAGCACCAAAATCACGCTGATAGCCGCTCTTCATGAGACCGTTGGACTTGGTTACCCAGTATGCACCATTCTTTACTGCTTTGCCGTTCCAGCCGATGTAATAGTAGTTGCCGTCTTCGTCCTGAACAAGTCCCTTGAAGACGCATTCACCGTTCTCGTAATAGCAGATATCGCCGTTTTCTTCGAATACGAGTCCGTCAATTGCTTTGAGATAGGTTACTACACCATACTCGTCGATGCTTATCTTAGTACCGTCGTCGAGCGTCTTGACGATCTTCTGTCCCTCTTCAGCCATTACAATGTCGTCGTTCTCATAGTAAACATTGACATTGTTGTAGGGCTGAACACCACTCTTGACGATCATCTTGCCGTCGGCATCAAAATCACGCTGATAGTCGCTCTTCATGAGACCGTTGGGCTTGGTTACCCAATATGCACCGTTCTTTACAGCTTTCAGATCGCCCCTGATGTAGTAGTATTCACCATCTACCAAAACAAGTCCTGCATAAACGCGTTCGCCGCTCTGATAGTAGTATTTTTCGCCATTTTCTTCAATCAGCCCATTCTTGTATGTCTCGACTTTTCCGTCTTCATCAAAGCTGTAGTAGCCGTTGTTATTTCCGTTCAAAAGTCCGTTGGTCTTTCTGACAATGTAGACACCGCCATTAACAACTTCTCCGGTCGGATAGACGCAGTAGTAATCTTTGCCAACCTTGATCAGACCGGCGTCAAATACCTTAGTGTAGTTATCAAAGTAGCAGAGAGTACCCGGATTATACGGATCTTCGCATACGCCCTCAAGCTTTATGAGTTTGCCACTCTCGTCAAAGTTGTACTTCGCCGCTTTCAGCAAACCGTTTGTTGCAGAAACATATGCCTCTTTGCCCTTGACCATGCCCTCTCTCTTGAAATAATAGTAGTCGCCACTCGCATCCTGAACCAAACCTGCATGCCAGATGACCATACCATTTTCGATCCAACGAGCCACACCATTGTCGTCATAGATTTTGCAAAGCGTTTTTTGGAAAACGCCGTCTTTATCAAATACAAACAGAGCAGACTCGTCATCGGGATATTCGCCGACATTCTCGAGATAACCGGGGTTGTCCTTCTTGTTGACTCTCGAATCTTCCTCGTTGGGCTTGTATTCGGGCAACAGATCGGTCGGATAAGGAACACGTTCTGTACCGGTTACAACATATCCGTTTGCATCGAAGTAATAGTAGTCATTGTCGATCTTCACCC
>CAZBYU010000366.1:0-1368 GCA_964496235.1 uncultured Oscillospiraceae bacterium
TTATCATAGAAGACCCTCGTATTGTTTAATTTACAGAGATTTTTTCACAGGCTCGCTTATGGGAAAAATTGAGTATATTTTGCTTTTTAGACCTCAGCTTTATATTTCCCTATGCAACACGATTAAAACGATCCACGAGCCTGTAACGGCTTCACAGACATAAAAAAACCGTTCCAATTCTATACGAAGAATCAGAACGGCTACCGCCTCTTTACAGAAACGACACTGAACCTGCTACACATCATATGTCAGAGTTGTATTAAAGTCAAGAGAATTTTATTTCAGGATATTATTTATAATCCGAATAAGTCAGCGTGGGTACCAGTGCGGTCTAATTGCAAT
Source organism: uncultured Oscillospiraceae bacterium (assembly GCA_964496235.1). Taxonomy (GTDB): domain Bacteria; phylum Bacillota; class Clostridia; order Oscillospirales; family Oscillospiraceae; genus Limivicinus. Next base: position 343 of record CAZBYU010000366.1, read on the forward strand.
TCATCAGCGGTTTGTTTGTATATAAGCAACCAATCAGGCGTTATATGACACTCTCTATATCCGGAATAATTACCGCTTAGGTTATGATCTTTATTTTTTATTGGTAAAGGTGCAGGAATACGGAGTGTATCAATAGCCTGCTGCAACAATATCATTTTGTAGCCACGTTTTACACAAGTTTTGAAGTCTTTTTTGAATTTGGTGGAGTATCGTATATTGAGCATAGGTTATTCCTCCATCAATTCGGCAAAAAGAGATTCTGTGCTGCCGGTAAATAAGGTGCCACCGCCGTTTTCTATTTCGGCAAATGCTTCCAAAGTTTCGGCATTCGGTATTTCTTCGGGAACTGCTGCCCCCTGCAGATAAGCAATGATGTAATACATTTTGCTCTCTGGTATTTGGTCAATAAGGTTTTTGGCAAATTCTCGATTGCTCATAACATACACTTCCTTTCATGATTATTATAGTCAGGGTGGTTGTTGGTTATTCTTTGCTATTGGCAGCAGGCTTATATATTTTTAGTGGCTTTTGCTACCTTTTCCAATACTCCAGGTTTGTCATGTTCAATTAAATCTAGCAAAGCGGAAATATCATCTCTAAGATGCTGAGCCATAGTAGCACAAGAAGGAGTCCCAGAAGTTCGGGTGATTTCGTATATGTGACCTCGCTCCAAATCTGTTAGATGATTGTTTATTTTGTTCAGTTCAATGTTATAACGCTTTGATATATCCATAGGTTGCCTCCTTTACATATTGTTACTCAGTAGTGGCATCAGCGGAAACATACTCAATAATATCTCCCGGCTGGCAATTAAGAGCTTGACAAATTCTATCTATAACATCCAGTGAAACCGCTTTGTGAGCTGAAATTTTAGACATTGTAGCCGAAGATATGCCGATTTGTTGACGTAGGTCCTCTTTTGTCATAGAACGACGGTTAAGAGTATCTAATAATTTATAGTATTTAATCACTTGCTGCACCTACCTTTCTGTATTGGTATTTATATTATAACATATTATCAAAGAA
>CAZBYU010000367.1:0-1356 GCA_964496235.1 uncultured Oscillospiraceae bacterium
ATCATATAGAAAACGCTTTTATGTGATATGTAAAGGCGCGTCAAGGTCAGACGCGCCGGGCAAAGCAAAATCAGCAGTCGCAGGCTGTGCCTCTCGGACAGAAGGTCGAGCAATAGGTTTCGCCCTTGGTGCATGCCTTTTCGTTCTGTACGCTGATTTTCGATGCACTGCAATGACAGTCGATGGTGTTGTATTTGCAGTTTGTTACGTCGCAACCCACGCCGGGGTTTGCATCGCGCTTTTTCTCGCTCATGGCTTTTACCTCCTTATAGTTGTTGCGATTCTAGTTTCTGCGTCATGGGCGATTTTATTCTTTTGAAAGTGAGGTCTGTATGGCTCTTTACGCAATAGGCGATTTCCACCTCGCCCTCGGCATGGACAAGCCCATGGATGTTTTCGGCGAAAAGTGGGCAAATCACGCGCAAAAGCTTAAAACCGCATTCGCGGCGTTGAAGGAGGACGATGTAAGCGTTCTGTGCGGTGATTTGAGCTGGGCAATGAGCTTGGAAAGTGCGCGTGAGGACTTCCTTTTTGTCGATTCACTTCCCGGGAAAAAGCTTATCATAAAAGGTAATCACGATTACTGGTGGAGTACGGTGGCGAAAGCCGAGCGGTTTTTCGCCGAAAACGGCATTGAGACCATCAAAATCATTCACAATAACTCCTTTGAGTACGGAGACTATGCCCTGTGCGGAACGCGCGGCTGGTTTTTTGAAGAGGAAAAGGGCGGCGAACACGACAAGAAAATCATGCGCCGCGAGATATTGCGACTTGAAGCGTCCTTAAATTCGGCGGGGGAGAGGCAAAAGCTCGTCTTTCTTCATTATCCGCCGGTCTACATGAATTATGAATGCCCGGAGATTCTTGAGCTTTTGAAAAAACACGAGGTTCGCCTGTGCTGTTATGGGCATATCCACGGCAAGGCATGTCGTGCAGCCTTTAACGGCTGGAAAAACGGCACTCAATACCGTCTTGTTTCGGCGGATTTTGTGGATTTTACCCCCATAAAACTGCTTGATTGAGAAAAAGATTAAAAATAGCGCAATTAGTCATTGATTTTACGGAAAAAATCTGCTAATATACTAAAGGTTATGCACATATAGAGGAGGAAATCAACAATGATTCTCAAGAACGTAGAAAAGAAAGAAAATAATTCCGCAGCTTTTCAGGTAGAAACCGACAAAGCCGAATTTGAAGCGGCAGTTAACAAGGCATATCTGAAATCCAAGAGCGATATATATATTCCCGGTTTCCGTAAGGGCAAGGCTCCTCGCGCCGTCGTAGAGGGTATGTACGGCAGTGAGGTGTTCTATCAGGACGCGCTTGATGAGCTTGCCCCCACCGCATTCGAGTTCG
>CAZBYU010000368.1:0-1353 GCA_964496235.1 uncultured Oscillospiraceae bacterium
ACACTCTGCTTGGCAATGCAAATGCCATACTCGGCGCGATGGGCATGTCGGCAAGTAACCTCACAGAAGCGTCCATGATGCTCGGCGGAGTGACCGCAGAGGCTATTGCCGGAGTAAAGACCGCGGCGCAACAGCAGTTCGAGGCGGGAAAGAATCAGATCGAGGAAGCCGGTGAAAAGCTCACGGCGGCAAAGGGGCAGATCCAGGGCGGTCTGGAACAGATATGGTACGAGCTGGGCGAAATGGAGGACGAAGAGGAAGAGCTTAAAGAGAATAAGCAAAAGCTTCTCAATGAGGCGGAGCAACTGGAGCTGGACAAGAAGACCGCCGACGAGAAGAGGGAGGACGAGCGCAAGCTCTCTTCCACGCGAGCCGCCCTTAAAAACTATGACGGTGTTGCCGCACTTTTGGCAGAGAGCGATGACCTTGCCGCCTGTGCAGAGAGCTATTCCGAAAGCTTTTTCGCCGAGCTTAACAAAAACCGTACGCTCCGTCTTATAATCGCGTCCTTGGAGATCATCGGCGGCGCATTGGGCTTCTTGTGCCTTTCCCCGGCGTATGAAAAGAGTAAGAGCCGCTTCATGTTGCTTGCACCCGCAGTGGCATCGTTGCTCCTCGCGGCGGCGGCACTGTGCATGGCGTTGTATTTCGGCTTCGGTATGAACTATGCGGCTCTCCCCGTACTCATATTCGCACCTATCTACCTTCTCGCCGCCGCACCGAAAAACAAGCTTCCCGTTGAGACCAAAACCGAGGAAAAAGAGTCGGCACCGGTGCAATAATCGGTTGTGACGAACATAAATAAACTATAAAAAAACAGCACTTCCCATTTGTTCGGGAAGTGCTGTTTTCGTATGCTTTTATCTCACCTTACTCGGCTTTGGGACCGGCGTTGGTGATGTTTGCGGGCATGTCGGGGTACTTCTTTGCAAAGTTCTCCTGGAACTTCTTTGCCAAAGCCTTTGCGGAAGCCTCGTACTTTTCCGCGTCCTCCCACACGTTGCGGGGGTTGAGAATTTCGGAAGGAACGTTGGGACAGGACTTGGGGATGTTGAGGTTGGAATATGGGGTCAAGCTCATATTCGACATCGTTCAGCTCACCTGCGAGTGCGGCGGAAACCATCGCACGGGTGTATTTGAGCTTCATTCTCGGCACAGTGCCTGCCGCGCCGCCGCACCAGCCGGTGTTCACGAGGAACACGTTCGCGCCGGTTTCCTTCAGCTTCTCGCCGAGCATTTCCGCGTAAACGGAGGCATTGAGCGGGAAGAAGGGCGCACCGAAGAGGGTGGAGAAGGTGGTGACAGGCTCGGTGATGCCGCGCTCCGTACCGGCGAGCTTGGAGGTGTAGCCGG
>CAZBYU010000369.1:0-1338 GCA_964496235.1 uncultured Oscillospiraceae bacterium
GAGGATATTCCAAAGCGTATGCCGAAGGAACGCTTGCACCGTGAGCCTATCAAGCTCGTTATTGCGGGTTCGAATCCCGCCGCTTAAGGCGTGCCAATGGTATTGGAAAAAAAGAAAAATTTGTCCTTCGGGACGCAAAACCCACAAAACCGACACTTGGCAATGCGAGAGATCGCAGAGCAACGCAAAAGCCGCCTTGCCCGAGAATGGATACCGCGTCATCCTAAGCCCTGCCAAAAGTGCTCTTTCCGCACGGCGAGGGAGGCACTCAAATCCTCGGCCGCCGCTTTTGCGCAAGTGACGGCGAAAAACTTTGTTTAAGACTCTATTTAAGAAAGGAAAATGTGCTGTGAAAAAGGTAATTATCAACGAAAAACAAAAAGGCTTTCTCTTCAAAAACGGGAAATATGTGAAAGCACTCGATGCAGGCAAATATCGCCTTTTTGGCGGCAGGGAGATCGAGATCTCGGATATCGAACTACCTATCGCTTGTGACAGATGTCCGCTTGATACCCTGCTTGCCGATAAGGCTGTTGTCGATCGCGTCTCTGTTGTCGAGGTCGGCGACGAGGAGCTTGCCCTCCACTATGTGAACGGCAAGTTTGCCTCCATCTTATGTCACGGCAAATATGCATTTTGGTCGATCGCAGATCGCCACGAGTTCCAAATGGTCGATATTTCCTCTCCCGAGGTAGGCGACTCAGTACCCGAGTACGTCTTCTCCAAGATCCCTCATCTCTATTACACTAAGATCGAGGTTGCAGAATATCAGAAAGCAAGACTGTTCTTTAATCAAAAATTAGAGCGCATCCTCGATCCGGGTACATATTACTTCTGGAGAACATCGACCAGAGTCGGAGTGGATCTTATCGATACTCGCCTGACGCAAATGAATATCACCGGGCAGGAGATGCTCACTGCGGATAAGGTCTCGCTGCGCATAAACTTCGTATGTAACTATCGCATAACAGATTACGTCAGGAGCTTGACCGAGATCGACAATTTCGAGGAGCAGATGCATGTGGCTGCACAGCTTGCTCTGCGCGAGTATGTGGGTAAATATAAGCTTGATGAGATCCTTGAAAATAAGGATCAAATGTCCGAGTTTGTGTTCGGTAAGCTGAAGGTCAAGGAGAAAGAACTGTTTGTCGAGATCACCGACGCAGGCGTTAAGGATATCATCCTTCCGGGCGAGATCCGCGAGATAATGAATACCGTGCTCGTCGCCGAAAAACGCGCACAAGCAAATGTCATCACCCGACGTGAGGAGATAGCGTCCACCCGCTCGCTCTTGAATACGGCTAAATTGATGGATGAAAATCAGACTCTCTATAAACT
>CAZBYU010000370.1:0-1334 GCA_964496235.1 uncultured Oscillospiraceae bacterium
AGATTATGTCGCATTTGTCCGCGAGTTTTCTTACATTCTCGTTTATCTCGGACGAAAAAAGCACTATCAGAACATCCGACAGATCAAGCGACACCGTCGGTTCAACAAGCTTAAACTTGCACCTGTACTCGTAATCGAGAAGTTTTGCGACCTCCTCAAGCTCACTTTCTCCAAGCTCCTCGCAGTGCTTCACCAAAAACACGGTGTGTGACTGCTTGGTTTCGGACAGCCCTCTTAATATGAAATTTTCTTTGGCGGCGGCAAAATCATGCACCGAAAGTGCCCCCGCATCCACCTCAAAAAGCTTCGCCCCCTTCGAAAAGCCTTCTTTAAGAGCCGACACATACATGTCTGCGATGTATTCGTCGTCGCTCGCGACAAGGATCGGTCGATACAGATCGTTACGGGCTTTCATGGCAGGAGCGATTCCGCACAATATCCTCTGCAGCTCCGAGTCCCGTTTCAACGGAATGCATCTTGTCTTCGATTCGTCGAATCCGTACCCCCTTTCTCTGCTTGCGTCAAACGGTATGTCCGACAGCGATACGATGGCGTCCTGCTTCTTGCTTAAGAGAAGTTTTTCTTTGTCCTCGGACGAAACAAGTGTGGAAAATGCAACCTTGGCAAATATCTGATCATATGTATTCCTGCGGATGATGCCAAGACCAAACGCCTTTTCAATGATTCTCGCAACGGCATTTCTTTCAAATAAGCGATCATATGATGTGAAATCGCAGATATAATCAAATACCGCACGTTGATTGGAACTTCTGAAGATAGTGTGGAGTCTGTTATAATACTCGCTCCTGTTTTTGTTGTCATAGGCGATCCCCATCAGATTGCCGAACAGATTGTTCCACTTGGCACAGAGGGCGAGGCGTTTTCTCGCATTCCTCTCATCCTTGCGGATACCTATGCCGTGGAACTCCATATACGACAGCGTGATCATCGCGTCAATGTTTCCGTTCATGGCGGTGTTCAGGAGCGTGTCTGCAATCAGTTCCGCCGTCAAATTCTTGCTCTGCTTGAAGATATCCGACTTAATCAGCATCGCCTCTCTTTTCTGCGCCAGAACAACTCTGTCGATCGGCGTGATGTCCGTGTCTTGACCACTTACCTCGGCAAAATCGATCATTCGACAAAGACGCTCGTAGGCAGCATAGTCGGCAATGCTGTTGTACGGATCGGAGATCGCCGCCGCAAAGTACTCCTCGACCTCATCGTCGAGCGGGACGCAAAAGATTCTTGCAAGCTCGCTGAAAACAGCTCTCTTTCCGACATCTCCCATAAAGGTGCCGCAGACAGCATCGATCAGAAAGAACTGCGTCAGAAGG
>CAZBYU010000371.1:0-1331 GCA_964496235.1 uncultured Oscillospiraceae bacterium
TCGAAAAGCTGGAAAAGCAGATGAAGGAAGCCAGCAAAATGCTGGAATTCGAATATGCCGCCGTTCTGCGGGACCGTATCATCGAGCTGCGGGGCGGAGCGTGACCGTGCGTTCCACCGGGAACACTGGTGGCGGAAAAAAGGGAGGAAACGGTATGGAACCATCCGTTGGGGAAAAGAAGCCGCAGACGGCGGCATATGCGCAGATCTTGAGCGCCGGCTTCCTGTGGGGAATTCTGGGCCTGTGGAACCGGACACTGATGGCGGCGGGGGTATCCCCCATCTCCATCGTGGCGATCCGCAGCATCGGCGGCGCGCTGCTGCTCTGTGCCATTTTCGCCGTGAAGGACCGGTCCATGTTCCGGGTGGAGCGAGCGCATCTGAAATACTTTTTCGGCACTGGTGTCATCAGCGTGGTGCTGTTTACCGTGTGTTATTTTTCCTGCCAGCAGCTCTGCTCGCTGGCGGTGGCGTCCATCCTGCTTTATACGGCCCCGTCCTTTGTAGTGCTGATGGCGGCCCTTCTCTGGAAGGAGCCGGTGACGAAGCGGAAGCTGCTGGCGCTGCTGCTGACCTTGGTGGGCTGCGCACTGGTCTGCGGCGTGGTGGGCGGCGACCTGGCCATCACGGTCCCCGGCGTGCTGCTGGGGCTGGGCGCGGGCTTTTTCTACGCGCTGTACAGCATTTTCGGCCGCTATGCCCTGCGGTACTATACCCCACTGAAATGCACCGTCTGGATGTTCATGTTCGCGGCAGCGGCGTCCCTGTTTCTCATCCGTCCCCGGGAGCTGGCGGCGCTGGCGGACGTGAAGCTGGGCCTGATCGCGGTGGTCCTGGTGGTGGTGTCCACGGTGGCGCCCTACCTGCTCTACACCGCGGGCCTTGCGAGGGTGGAATCCGGCAAGGCCTCCATCATGGCCAGTCTGGAGCCGGTGACGGCGGCGCTGGTGGGCGTGCTGGTGTTCGGGGAGCCGATGAGCGCCGCCACGGCGGCGGGCATCCTGCTGGTGCTCTCCGGTGTGTATATTTTGAGGTGAGATCATGGCAAAGAAAGAGGACAAGACCAATGTGATGCGGGTGCTGGACCAGAAGGGCATCGCCTACACCGCCCACGCCTACCCGGCGGACGGCCCGGTGGACGGCGTGTCCGTGGCGGCGTATCTGGGGCAGGACCCGGAGCAGGTGTTCAAAACGCTGGTGACGAGAGCGGCCAGCGGGGCATACTATGTGTTCGATATTCCCGTGGCGGAGAATCTGGACCTGAAAAAGGCGGCAAAGGCGGTGGGGGAGAAGTCCATCGCCATGCTGCCCCAGAAGGAGCTGCTGCCCCTG
>CAZBYU010000372.1:0-1328 GCA_964496235.1 uncultured Oscillospiraceae bacterium
AGCCGTGCAGTGCCACATCAAAGTACGTTTTGAGCGGTTTTACTGCCTTGACATATTCGCCGAGCGGGTCTCCGTCCGGGAACGCCGAGGTTGTCGGTTTTTCCACAGATGATTTTCAGATATTCCAGCAGTGCGGCGGCTTCCTCCACCTGTGCGTACTCAATAATCAACAAACTGTTATTCAACATTAAGACTTCCTTCGTCTTGACTGACTTCATCATCCGCGAAGCCCCGCCGCCTGTATGATGACCTCAACATGGGCTACCAGCTCGCTGCCCCAAGTACTCTCCCCATCTTCGCATCCGGCCCTGTCCAGCAGTGCATCGTCAGTAGCCCACGCACGGACAGTAAAGAGAACGGAGCAGTTTTCTTCCTTGGGGAGCTGTACAATATCATCCCCACAAAAAGCCATTCATAGGTCTTTAACAGAGAGCCGTTCGCATTTTCACACGCCTTTGTAAAACTTCCGCCACGCAGGGAGACAAAACGGACATCGCTGCTTCAGCTTGACATACACGCCGAATCCATCATATTCGGTTGGCGTATCAACCTCCGAGGGAGTGATGCCAGAGAATTATGACAACTCGGTACATCCAGTCATAAAAACAGCGATCAGCAAAACCGTTGTGACCAAAAGCATTGTAATTATCCTTGTGCCGTTTTTCATAGTTCCTCCTATGGGTTCATTGCCGAGAAAAAGACCATTGGTAGGTAGGCAGTACCCGTTTCCGGAATATCAGTCCATTGACAAGGAGCAACACACCGAAAAAGCATCTTGCTACCCATTCCGGACAAAGAAGCGCGATCCCATTCATATCCCCGCCGCCAAAAAAGCCGCACAGGACACTGAGATACAGCGGATCGAGCAACAGGAAAGTAATTGTTATGTAGTAAAGCATTGCACGGAGCAGTTTGCTTTGCGCGTGGCAGATGTTCCTTACAAGTGCTGTGAGCAGATACCCTGCACAAAAAGTCGTCAACGCACCCGCCAGGCAGAAGATGCCGAGCTGCACGTCTGTCATGCGGTCAGCGTAGACATCTATCTGAACGCCAAGCCCCATGAAGTTGATTTGTTTGAATACACCGATAATCAGGGCATACAGGAAATGTGCACCCTCGTGAACGAGGTAGTAAGCGACCAGCGCGGCCAGAATGCCGATGTATTGTCGCGTTCGTTTTGACATGATTTTCCTCCTGGAAGGTCCTTATTTTCTGCCCAAATACCGGAACACATGACGGCAATACTCCTGATACGGCGCACCAAATGTATTCACAAGGTATCGTTCCTCCTGCAATATCTGCAAGTGGAGCATGACAACAGCAAACAC
>CAZBYU010000373.1:0-1319 GCA_964496235.1 uncultured Oscillospiraceae bacterium
CCATTTACCGTCAAGCTAGATGTATTTATTGTCGTAATGCGCCCTGCCGACGAATTCACCGCCATTGACCGCATCGTACAGGTCATCCTCTAATGCCCAATGTCCAATCGCGGTATTCTCGCCCGTTATTTTCACCCAATGATGGTGACCATGGTGACTGGATGTAATGTTTTCGGTAAACTTATTTTTCATCGTTTCCAACATTCCGTCTCCACCTACATATCTTCCGCCCGTAGTGTTGTTTATAAAAACAAAGTCATCTGTAAAGCAGTTTCTCAGACCGTTCCAGTCCTTTGCGTCCAGGCAATCCCAATAGTTTGCCTGCAAATATTCTATTGCACGTATATCTTCCTGTATTTGAATTCTTCTTTCGAGTTCTTCCAGTGTAGCCACAGATAAACGCCTCTCTTTCTTTTTAGTGAGGATATTGGAGAACATACGGCTCTCCGCTCGGCGAACCGTATGTTCCGATGAGTTTGTGAAATCAGTAGATGAGAATACCCATGGCTATGGCTATAACCGTACCGGTCAGCCATGCAACGACATAGGTCATGATAAGGTGCAGATAGGAATCCTTATGAGACTGGTCGCAAGCACCCATGGTAACGCACATAGTGCCGTTCCAGGGAGTGGCACTGGGAGCAAGAACCGCGACAGAAGAAATGCGGTGCAAAACGGCGGGGTTGCAACCCATTGCAAGATAAGTATCTGCAAGAAGCTCGTTCGCCATAGTCTGGGCCGCCGAACCGGAGCTGCAAACGAAAGACAGCACGATGTTCGCTATTGCCCAAGAGATCAGCGGAGAGCCGGACATGCCGGTGACAGTGCCGACAACCGTGGTGAAGAACGGAGTGAGCTTGACTATCGCGCCAAGACCGACAGCGGGAGAAACGGTCATAACGGCATTTATGCCGCTCTGAGTGCCGCTGATAAGAGTATCCAGCTTATTGTTGATGCGCTTCCAGAAGAGGGCGTATGCAAGGACGATACCGGCAAGCATGGCATAAAGGACATTCAGACCGGACATATTGATTGCAACAATGGCAACCAAGGGCAGGAACGCGAGGAATGCATTAACGGTGGGGCGATCCTTGTTATCATCAATTACCTTGCGAGAGCGTGCATTGTCAACAAAGCCGATGCCGCGCTTGCGATCGCGGGAGACAACCCAAAGCAGATAAATATTAGGAACAATGTAGATTGCGATAGATATAACAACAGACATCAAGGGTGCTGCCATAGCATCGGTGCCGAGAGCCTGTGCGGGAATGAGGTTGCATATTGCGGGAGAGCCGATGAGGGTATTGGGGGAAGTAAAT
>CAZBYU010000374.1:0-1317 GCA_964496235.1 uncultured Oscillospiraceae bacterium
GTCCACCGTGATCTTGGGCCCCATGGTCCAGTTGGGGTGCTTCAACGCATCCCCACGGGTCATTTTGCCCACTTCTCCCCGTTCCATGCCGTAAAACGGCCCGCCGGAGCAGGTCAGGATGAGCCGCTTGATCTCCCGGCGATCACGGCTCCCCTGCAAGCACTGGAAAATTGCGGAATGTTCGCTGTCCACGGGAATGATCTCCGCGCCATAGCGATCTGCCGCATCCATCACCAGTTCCCCGGCGCAGACCAAGGTCTCCTTGTTGGCCAGGGCGATGCGCTTTTTCTCCCCAATGGCAGCCAGCGTCGGGCGCAATCCCACCATGCCCACCACGGCGGTGACCACCGTGTCCGCCTCCGGGATCACGGCGGCTTCCTCCAGCGCGTCTGTACCGGATAATACCTTTACAGCCGTGTCACTGAGCCGAATTTTCAGGTCACGGGCGGCGGTTTCGTCGGTCATCACCGCCAGCTTGGGAGAAAATTGGCGGCACTGGGCCTCCATCCGCTCCACGTTATTGTTGGCCGTCAGCGCCGCTACCCGCAGCCCCAATTGCTCCGCCACGTCCAGCGTCTGACGGCCGATGGAGCCGGTGGAGCCGAGTATGGAAATCGTATTCGTCATAGCTTATTACAACACCACCGTTAAAATGATCTCCACCACCGGGGCCACGAACAGGACGCTGTCAAACCGGTCCAACACGCCGCCGTGGGCCAGGAACAGATGGCCGTAATCCTTGATACCGTACTCCCGCTTGATGAGGGAGAAGCTCAGGTCTCCGATCTGAGAGACCACGCCGCAGAACAGTCCCATCAGGGCCATGACCCCGTATCCGTTCAGTCCCTCCTGGATGCCGCCGCTGAAATAGGTGGCGGCCCAGAGGAACAGCATGGCGCAGAGCACATTACCGACCAATCCGCCAATGGCTCCTTCCACACTTTTCTTAGGGCTGACCTTGGGAGCCAGCTTGTGTCTGCCGATGGTGCAGCCCACGAAGTAAGCAAAGGTGTCGCAGGCAAAGCTGAGGATGAAGGGCAGCAGCAGCCAAATGCGGTGAACACCGGCGGCCTCCAGCCGCAAAAATGCGGCAAAGGACCAGCCGATGGCAAAGCTGCCGAACAGCGCCGCCATGGTCTGGGCAAACTTGATCTCTCCGCCCTTGAGGATGGCGTGGGCAAACAGGACTACCGCCTCGATCACCACCAGCAGTCCGATATGCTCCGGACGCTCATAGTACCACGCCACGGTGAACACCGCCACGATGGCGCTCATGCCCACCAGCTCGCTGCGCTTGACACCGCTGACGCACTGCTG
>CAZBYU010000375.1:0-1314 GCA_964496235.1 uncultured Oscillospiraceae bacterium
CGCCGAGTGAGCTTTTCTCTTTGACGCGGCACACCGGGGTGCTTGTACTTGAGGAAAAAGCCCGCCAACGCCAGTGCCGCAGACAGTGTGAAAAACAGCACTGTCAACATGGAAAACGAGCCGCCGAGTAGGAAAAACGGCAGATACACCAGCTCAAAAACCGCGAAAAACACACACAGACCGAAAAGAAAGACCAAGCCCTTATCGAAATCCGTCTTGAACGTGAAAAGATTGCCCATGCCGAGCGGAAACAGCAACAGCGCACCCGCCAGCGACACGACGCGAATTAATACCCATACTATTTCAGACATGAAATGTCCTCCGTGATTTAGCTTACGCCGGGATTATACCATACACAGCACGGCAAAATCAACATGCTTGCAAAAATGCCGGGTATGCGATATTATAATCAACAGAATGGAAGTGAAGCACGTGGAAAAAGCGCGAGCTGTGCGCCTCGCCTCGGCGAGAGAGATGAATCTTGTAAAAACCTTTGAATGCGGGCAGTGCTTTCGTTGGAATGCGGACGAAGACGGCGTATACACCGGTGTTGCGTTCGGGCATAGCGCACATATATGGCGCGAGGGCGACGAGCTTTATATCAGCTCCGACGCGCCGATATCGCTTTGGCGCGATTATTTCGATCTGGGACGGGATTATGACGAAATCAGCCGAGGTCTTCGCGGGGGGAAATATCTTGACGAGTGCATTGACTACGGTCAGGGCATACGCATACTACGGCAGGAGCCGTGGGAGGCTCTTTGCTCGTTCATCATCTCGCAATGTAACAACATAACGCGCATAAAGGGCATTGTGGAGCGGCTTTGCCGAGAACACGGAGACGAGCTTCATTTCGACGGAGATGTCTTCTACTCATTCCCCTCTGCCGAAATAATTGCCGCGCTTGAAGAGGTCGATCTCGCACCGCTACGCTCCGGCTACCGCGCGGCATACATAATCGCGGCGGCTCGCGCCGTCGCAGACGGCGTGCTTGACCTTGACGCACTGATAAACACCGATTACACCGAGGCGAAATCCCGCCTTCTCGCGTTACCCGGTGTGGGAGAAAAGGTAGCAAACTGTGTGGTGCTGTTCGGACTTAGGCACATGGAGGCGTTCCCGATCGACGTGTGGATCCGCCGCGCACTGCGCGAGCATTTTCCCGCAGACTTCGACCCCGCGAGTCTCGGCGAGTACGCCGGGCTTGCCCAGCAGTACATATTTTATTACGCCAGAGAACACGGGCGGTCATAAGACAGCACCCTTGAAGCCGGGCTTCAAGGGTGCTGTTTCAATATAGTATTTAATTTCAAT
>CAZBYU010000376.1:0-1308 GCA_964496235.1 uncultured Oscillospiraceae bacterium
AGGGGCATGATGTTGCCGATATACTCCTCGGGTGTGATTATGGACACCTTGACATACGGCTCACGCGCCTCGGCAATGACGGCGGGGTCGGGGTAATTGTGGGGGTTATCGACCATGACGGTAGTGCCGTCGGTTTTAATGACCTCGTAGATAACAGAGGGGAGCGTCGTGACAAGCTCAAGGTCAAATTCGCGCTCCAAACGCTCTTGTATTATCTCCATGTGCAACATACCCAGGAAGCCGCAACGGAAGCCAAAGCCGAGTGCAACAGAGCTTTCCGGCTCATACGACAGGGAAGCATCGTTGAGCTTCAGCTTTTCCAACGCGTCGCGCAGATCGGGGTATTTCGAGCCGTCTTCGGTGTATATGCCGCAGTAGACCATCGGACGCGCCGGGCGATAGCCGGGAAGCGGCTCTGCCGTGGGTCGTGCGGCATCGGTGACAGTGTCGCCGACGCGGGTATCCTCAACGTTCTTTATGCTCGCCGTGAAATAGCCGACATCACCTGCGGCAAGCTCGTCACAGGGGTCAAGACCTATCGGGCGCATATGACCGACCTCAACGATCTTGTACTTTGCCCCGGTACTCATCAGCAAAACCTCGCTGTCGCGGCGGATAACGCCGTCCACCATACGCACAAATACAATAACACCACGGTAATTATCATACTGGCTGTCAAAGATAAGAGCCTTCAGCGGCGCGGCGGCATCGCCCGACGGCGCGGGTACGTTCTTTACGATGTCTTCGAGAACCGCGTCTATGTTCACACCGTTTTTCGCACTGATCTCCGGTGCGTCCTGCGCGGGCAGACCGATTATCTCCTCCACCTCGTCCTTCGCCCGCTGTGGGTCTGCCGCGGGGAGGTCGATTTTGTTTATCACGGGGAGTATTTCAAGGTTATTTTCAAGGGCGAGATAGGTGTTTGAAAGCGTCTGTGCCTCCACACCCTGCGACGCGTCCACTATCAGCACCGCGCCCTCGCATGCGGCGAGAGAACGGCTGACCTCATAGTTGAAGTCCACGTGACCCGGGGTGTCGATGAGGTTGAGGGTATAGCCCTCCCCATCCTCGGCGGTGTAATTCAGCCCGACGGCGCGGGCCTTTATCGTGATGCCGCGTTCGCGCTCCAAATCCATGTTGTCGAGAATCTGGTCGGACATTACGCGTTGCTCGACGGCGTTGCATTTTTCGATAAGCCTGTCGGAAAGGGTGGACTTGCCGTGGTCTATGTGCGCGATAATGGAGAAATTCCTGATGTGCTTTTGGTCAATCATTAAGCCTTATCCTCCGTAGGGGATTGTTTTATTA
>CAZBYU010000377.1:0-1307 GCA_964496235.1 uncultured Oscillospiraceae bacterium
ATATCATCTTCACGGTCGATGACAACATGTCCACGCTTATGGATTTCCGCTATAAGCGCAAGTATTCCGCCGGAAACGGCGCGAACGGAATGGGCAAACGTTGCTACGGCAAGGACGGAGAGACGCTGTATATCAAGGTACCCCGCGGCACGATAGTGCGTGACACCGAAAGCGGCGCGATAATGCACGACATGTCCACCGGTGAGGATTGGGTTGCCGCGCGTGGCGGTCGCGGCGGTTGGGGCAATATGCACTTTGCCACGCCTACCCGCCAGGTTCCTCGTTTTGCAAAGCCCGGTCTGCCCGGAGAGAGCCATGACATCACGCTTGAGCTTAAGCTTCTTGCAGATGTGGGGCTTGTGGGCTTCCCCAATGTCGGCAAGTCCACGCTCCTTTCCGTTGTCAGCAAGGCGCATCCCAAAATTGCGAATTATCATTTCACCACGCTCTTCCCCAATCTAGGTGTTGTATACGTCGATGAGGGCGTTTCCTTTGTCATGGCGGATATTCCCGGCATAATTGAGGGCGCGTCCGAGGGTGCGGGTTTGGGCTATGACTTTCTGCGACATATTGACCGTTGCCGTCTGCTTGTTCACCTTGTGGACGTGTCCGGCTCAGAGGGACGTGACCCCGTGGAGGATTTTGAGGCTATCTGCGCCGAGCTTCGCGAGTATAACAGCGAGCTTGCCACACGCGCTCAGATAGTTGCCGCCAATAAGTGCGACCTCGTTGAGGACGGTAGCGATAATATCGCGCGTTTGAAAGAGCGTGTCGAGAAAGAAGGCTTCATCTTCTTCGAGATGAGTGCTGTAACGCATGAGGGGACGCGCGAGCTGGTCAAGGAGTGCGCTCGTCAGCTGTCCCAGCTCCCGCCTATTCTCAGTTTTGAGGCGGATTACGTTCCACCCGAACCGGTTATCGACACATCCTCCGGGCTTGACATTCAGCACTTTGATGACATGTGGATCGTCGAAGGTCCTTGGCTTCAGCGTCTTGTCGCAACGGTTAATTTTGACGATTATGAAAGCCGTATGTATTTCGACCGCGTGTTGCGTGAATCCGGTGTGTTTGAGCGTATGGAGCAAATGGGGGTCAAGGACGGTGACACCGTCAGTATGTATGACCTCATGTTTGAGTATAAAGACTGATTTCTGTTTTTTCTCTTCCTTGTAGACGCGTGAACGAGAGTGATGAAAGTATAATCTCTCACATCTGTATAGGCATTTGATATATTGCCGTCATATGTATAATAACATACAGTATATAAAAGATTTCAGGAGGGCGTTTAAGCTCTCCTGAAACTTTTT
>CAZBYU010000378.1:0-1298 GCA_964496235.1 uncultured Oscillospiraceae bacterium
CTACCATCGACGCTTGCCCCAACACCTTCATCGTCTCCTCCCGCATTGACTGGACTCCGTACTTCACCTATGCCATGACCGCCGCCATGAACGGCGAGAGCATCGACACCGACTGGACCGGCACTCTTTCTACCGGCTCTGTCGTCCTGACCGACGTTAACGAGGCTGTTGCCGCCGCCGGCACTGTCGAGAAGATCGCCGAGGTCAAGGCCGCTCTTGAAGCCGGCGAGACCCACGTCTTCGACGCCGCTACCTTCACCGTCGGTGGTGAGGCTCTCCCCTCCTACATGGCCGACGTTGACACCGATGCCGCTTACACCCCGGACACCGAGGTCATTCTCGACGGTTACTTCCACGAGAGCGAGTTCCGTTCCGCTCCTTACTTCGATCTGCGTATCGACGGCATCTCCCTGCTCGACGAGAACTACGGCTGATATCCCCATATCCCTTGCTTTTGATAATAATGAGAGACCCGGCACACGCCGGGTCTCTCATGAGCGATTATAATATATACTTCACGACACCGTAAAGGAGAGTACAGCGACATATAACCCCGCCGTGCTGCCCTTTGCGGTATTATTGATTAGTTAGGAGTGAGCTGTCCTTGGACAATAAGACACCCGCCGTGCAAATGCGAAATATCACGAAGACCTTCGGCTCTGTCGTCGCAAACGACAAAGTCTGGCTCGACATTTACCGGGGAGAAATTCTCGCCCTGCTCGGTGAGAACGGAAGCGGCAAAACCACGCTTATGAACATGCTCTCCGGCATCTACTTCCCCGACGAAGGACAGATCTCCATCGACGGAAAAGAGGTCGTTATCCGCTCCCCCAAGGACGCTTACACCCTCGGCATCGGCATGATCCACCAGCACTTCAAGCTTGTGGACGTTTTGACCGCGGCGGAGAATATCGTCCTCGGTCTTAATGAGCCGGGTCGGCTTGACCTCAACCGCGTCGCCGCCAAGGTGGAGGAGATATGCTCTCTCTACGGCTTTGAGGTCAACCCCCGCCAGAAGATCTACGACATGTCGGTCTCTCAAAAGCAGACCGTCGAGATAGTCAAGGCTCTTTATCGCGGCGCGGACATACTCATTCTCGATGAGCCTACCGCGGTTTTGACCCCGCAGGAGACGGACAAGCTCTTTGCCGTGCTTCGCAACATGCGCGACGCGGGCAAGGCGGTCGTTATCATCACGCACAAGATGCACGAGGTCGAGGCTCTGTCCGACCGCGTGGCAATACTCCGCCACGGTCAGTTCATCGGCGACATGCCCACCAAGACCACGAACGCCCAGG
>CAZBYU010000379.1:0-1290 GCA_964496235.1 uncultured Oscillospiraceae bacterium
CCTTATAGGTGCTTTGGGGCTGGCTTTGATGCCGTTTATTAGTTTTATAGTTACCGAAAAACCGGACATAAACGAAAGCATATATTTGCTGTATGCGATCAATCTTTTTAACACCGCAATAAGCTATTTTTTTAGCTATCGAAGCTCGCTGTTGATTGCCGCTCAAAGAAATTATATAGTAAGCGGTATTAATTACGCTGTTACGATATTGCAAAGCACACTTCAAATGGTGTTTTTGCTCGTTTTTCGGAATTACATAGGATATTTGCTTATTCAAACCGTCGGTATGATAACATATAACATTATTGTGTCGGTGGTCGCAACAAAACAGTTTCCGTATATCAGAAATAAAAACGTCAAAGAATTGTCCGATGGCGAAAAGCGATCTCTCTTTTCGAATATTCGTGATTTAATGGTGTATAAGATATCCGGATTGCTTGTAAACAGTACTGATAATATATTAATTACCCGCTTTAGCAATCTTGCATTGACCGGCATAGCGTCAAATTATACGCTACTTGTCACGACGCTTAATTCTCTTCTGGGTCAGATTTTTAACGGTTTGACAGCAAGCATAGGAAATCATAATGCCAGCCAACCGACCGAGAAACGCTACAGCATGTTTTGCTTTCTCAATCTTATGAATTTTTGGGTATTCGGATGGGCGGCGCTTGGCATTTATTTTTGCTCATCTGATCTGGTGGGACTTTGCTTTGGTGCGGAGTATGTTCTTGATTCTTCAATTCCGTTTGTAATGGCACTGAACTTTTTTTCCGTGGGCATCATGAATGCTGTTTGGACATACAAGCATACGATGGGACTCTTTCACTATGGCAGGTTTATACAGCTTTTTACAGGTGTCTTGAATATTGTGTTTTCAATCGTATTTGGAACATATTGGGGACTTTTTGGCATACTTTTTGCAACATTTATTGCCAGACTTTGTACGAGCCTTTGGTATGACCCATATGCGGTTTATAAGTATGGTTTTAAGATGCCGATCTATAAATATGTATTAAAGATTGCAAGATACATAGTGGTTCTTGCGGTTGCGGCAATTTTGTGTTATTTTTCGTTTATGCTTATACATGGGACGGGGCTTATTCAGTGTTTACTCAAGATAATTGTTTGCAGTGTTGTCACTAATTCTGTGTTCTTTGCGGCTTTTTTTAAAACCGATGAGTTTAGAGTGCTAAAGGATGTAATAAGAAAAATTTTGCACAGATCAAGGACTTTGATATCATGAAAAAAATCGCAAAAACATCCGAACTTATGTGGGTTTTGGGTGTG
>CAZBYU010000380.1:0-1285 GCA_964496235.1 uncultured Oscillospiraceae bacterium
TGTGTTCCAGTACCCCGAGTACCAGCTTTTCGAGGAGACCGTTTATAAAGACATTGCCTTCGGTCCAAAAAACATGAAGCTTGCCGATGAGGAGATTGACGAGCGCGTCCGCGAGGCGGCGGGCTTTGTCGGTGTGGAGGAATCGCTTTTCGACAAATCCCCTCTGGAGCTTTCCGGCGGTCAAAAGCGGCGCGTGGCAATCGCGGGCGTTATCGCAATGCGCCCGGGCGTGTTGATACTCGATGAGCCTACAGCGGGGCTTGACCCCCTCGGTTGTAGCACGATACTTGATAATATCCTTGCTTACCGCGAAAAAAGCGGCTCTACCGTCATCATCATAAGCCACAGCATGGACGACGTTGCGCGTATTTGCGAGCGTGTTATCGTCTTTGACAGCGGCAGGGTGATCATGGACGGCACACCTCAGGCTGTTTTCTCTCAACCCGAGCGGCTTATCTCCGTGGGGCTTTCCGTGCCGCATGCGTGTGAGCTTGCCATGGCTTTGCGTGAGCGCGGGGTCGACATTCCTCACAGCGTTTATACGCACGAGCGTCTTTATCAGGCTGTGCTTGCGGTAAAGGGGGTGGGCAAATGCTGAAAGATGTCACTCTCGGTCAATTCTTCCCCGGTAACACCATTGCCCACAGGCTTGACGCGCGGACGAAGCTTATTCTTGTGATAGTCTATATCATTGCCCTTTTTCAGGCGGTGGGCTGGGTGTCGTATGCGGCGGTCACGGCTGTGACCGCGTTGTGCATGCTCCTTTCTCACATTGCACCCCGCCATATTTTCAAAGGGCTGAAGCCCATGCTCTTCATCATTGCCCTCACCGCGCTTTTGAACATCTTCTATACCGACGGCACGCCCATAATCCCCGGCTGGATAATCACCTGGGAGGGGATAGGTCGCGCGGTGCAGATGGTGTTGCGTATTGTCTTGCTCATCACCGGCACATTTCTCTTGACATATACCACCAGTCCGATCGCGCTTACCGACGGCTTGGAAAAGCTTATGAACCCGCTGAAAAAGATAAAAGTGCCGGTGCATGAGATGACCATGATGATGAGCATGGCACTGCGCTTTATCCCCACACTCATAGAGGAAACGGACAAGATAATGTCGGCACAGAAGGCACGCGGCGCGGACTTTGAAACCGGTAGCCTGATTGACCGCGCAAAGGCTCTGTTGCCCGTGATGGTGCCGCTTTTCGTGTCGGCGTTTCGCCGCGCGGACGAGCTTGCCGTGGCGATGGAAAGCCGTTGCTACCACGGCGGAGAGGGTAGAA
>CAZBYU010000381.1:0-1280 GCA_964496235.1 uncultured Oscillospiraceae bacterium
ATCTATATGCTCTATCCTCTCGGCAAGACGAGCCGAGTCGGAACGCTCTTCTCCGAAAAGAACATAGTCCGCCGGACATGTCAATGTCCAGCAGACCACCCCCACTGTCATTCATCAGACAGACTCGGCAACAGAAAGCACTTCAAACACTATCTCGGTAAGTGCTTCAAGCGGTTTGACAGCCAATATCACCCTCAGCGGCATAAATATCGAGGCGAATTCTTCTAAAACCGCTCCGGGCGATACCGCCATAGCCGTTGAGGGGAGCGGCACCGTATGCATAGATCTTGACGGCAACAACACCGTAGTGAGCGGTCGAGATCATGCCGGTATAGAAAACAACAGCACCGCACTGATAATACAGGACGAAAACGACGTAAAGGGCAGTTTGACCGCCACAGGCGGCAATAACGGTGCGGGCATAGGCGGAGGAAGCGGCTATAACGGCAGTGTAACAGCCACTGAGTTTTACGGCACGGCAAAAAATATAAGCGTATCCGGCAACGCACAATTGACCGTGATGAAAGGAGACGTGCATCATAGTCTTTGGGACAACAAATGCGGCTACGGCGCATGGATAGGCGAAGGCGGAGGGTACGTGGATAACAATGCAAGAGATGGTCTGGAAATAGAACCCGACATCAGCCGGCTCTACACCGACGGATATGTCAGATACTTCGGCTATCGCACCATATTCGGAACATACATCCCGCCCGAACCCGCCGAACCCATTTGGGGTACGCCCGAAAATACTCCGTATTTCCCTCTTCGTGTCATCGACGCGAACGGAGTCGAGCTGGTCTTCACGCACGAAACCGACAACGGAGTATTGACTGTCACCACCGAGCATGGCTTCGCCATTCTCACGGGTTCAATAGGCAACCTGAATACCCTATCCGATTCCGGAGTGAAAACGATAGTTTTCACGACAACGTATAAAACCACCAGCATCGACCTTGAAGCCCTGAAAAACGCGGGTTTGTGCAATGACATATTCCGCCTCACCCACGACGCGGCAAATGCCGCTCTTACGGTAGGTGGAAAAGAAGCAGACGGAATAATCAAGTAAACACGGAACTCACCATGCGAAAACACCGGGAGATTAATTCTCCCGGTGTTTATTTACGCATTATATGCATTGTTTGCATTGTCCGGTTCGTCCGCTTCGTCTGTATTTCCACAGGCTCATTCCGTATGTTTTATACACGCTTGCCGCAATGACAACACACGGCGTTTGAGTGCGTGTGCTGTTGTGCTGTATTATGTTATTAATATTAAGT
>CAZBYU010000382.1:0-1276 GCA_964496235.1 uncultured Oscillospiraceae bacterium
TTACTTACTATGCCAACGCCTTTATGGATCGTTATAATAGTCGTTTTCGCGGCTACGGGTTTTATACTTGGCATCGTCTACCGCAAGAAGGTCGCCGAAAGGGAGATCGCGGGCGCGGAAGAGGAAGCAAAACGTATAATAAATGAGTCAATAAAAAGTGCAGAGAGCAAGAAAAGGGAAGCTCTCGTAGAGGCAAAGGAAGAAATACACAAGGCTCGCTCTGAGTACGAGCGGGAGGAAAAGACACGCCGCGCCGAGCTTCAAAAGCAGGAGCGTCGTCTACAGCAGAAGGAAGAGACACTGGACCGCAAGGTCGACGCAGTGGAGAAAAAGAGCGAGACGTTAAACGGCAAGATAGCCGCGGCGGAAGCTCAGCAGAGGGAGATTGCCCTGGTCAAGAAGAGCCAGCTTGAAATGCTCGAAAAAATCTCCGGCTTCTCCATTGAAGAGGCAAAAGCCTACCTTATCGCAAATGTGCGCGATGAGGTGACACACGAGATGGCGGTAAAGGTCAAAGAGGTCGAGGCTCAGTTCAAGGACGAGGCAGACGAACGCGCAAGAGAGATTATCGCCACGGCGATACAGCGTTGCGCCGCAGACCACGCCAGCGAGATCACAGTCTCCGTCGTACCCCTCCCCAACGACGAGATGAAAGGTCGCATAATCGGGCGCGAGGGTCGCAATATCCGCTCGATAGAAACTCTTACGGGTTGCGATTTGATAATCGACGACACGCCCGAGGCGATAACCGTGTCCAGCTTTGACCCGGTGCGCCGCGAGGTTGCGCGTATCGCGCTTGAAAAGCTGATACAGGACGGTCGTATTCACCCGGCGCGTATCGAGGAAATGGTCGCAAAGGCTCAGCGCGAGGTGAACGCCACGATAAAGGCAGAGGGCGAACGCGCCGTGTTCGAGACCAACATTCACGGTCTGCACCCGGAGCTTGTCAAGCTCCTCGGTCGTATGAAGTACCGCACGAGCTACGGTCAGAACGTACTCAACCACTCGATAGAGGTGTCGCATATCGCGGGGCTTCTCGCCTCCGAACTCGGTGTTGATGTCGCAACCGCAAAACGCGCGGGCTTGTTGCACGACATCGGCAAGGCGATTGACCATGAGGTCGAGGGTAGCCACGTCACCATCGGCGTTGACATAGCACGCAAGTACAAAGAGAACGAAGCCGTCATACACGCCATCGAGGCACACCACGGCGACGTTGAGCCGCACACCGTTGTGGCTTGCCTTGTACAGGCGGCGGATGCGATCTCCGCTTCTC
>CAZBYU010000383.1:0-1275 GCA_964496235.1 uncultured Oscillospiraceae bacterium
AACCCCTCGTCCCGCCGCAGCGGAAAACCCCGCGTCCCGCCGCAGCGCAATTAAATCGCGCGTGCCGCCCTCTCGCGCTTCAAATGGGGGGCACGCGCGGGGTGGAGCGGCGGCGGCAGCTTTAGCTGCCCGCAGGGCAAGGCGCACCCCCCCACCTTAGCGGCTCGCGCAGCCGCGGCGCGAACGGAGGCCAACGGCGGCAGGGCGGGCGCGGCGGCGAGCACCGCGCCCGAATAGAACGGCCGTACTATCAACCGCCGCCACACACGCCCCGCCGACGACGGCCGAAGAGAGACGACGCCAAGCGAGCCTAGGGGGGGAAGCCGCAGCCGCCGCCGCGGGCGCGCAGCCTCCACGCCCGCTCCCCCGCGGCGGGCGGGGAGGCGAACAAAAGCGCGGACAGGGACTGGCCGCGCTGCGCGCATACCGATTGCGTCTCGAGGACGCGGCGTCCCCCGCAAGCCGCGCCGCAAGAGACAGCGCACGACGAGGGGGGCTTGCGCCGTCACAAGGCGGCGCAAGCTCGCCAGAGGAGCGCGCCCCATGCAGGGACAGGAGGGCAGCAGAAAAGCCCCATGAGGGGCTTAGAAGGGCGACCACGGTACGCCCTCACACGCATACAGCTCGCTGACGTACTCGACGCAAGCCTGTGCCAGCTCGGCGGCAAGCTCGTTTCTCGTCGACGCGTCGCGGCCGCGCTCGGGCATGAACGTGCCGTGTGCTTCCGCGTGGCAGCGCCAGCAGAGCGTGATGAGGTTCATCGCGTCGTCGCTGCCTCCCGCGCTGCGCGGCATGACGTGATGGATTTGCAGCCCCCTGACGTCATCGCAGAGGGCGCAGCGGAAGCCGTCTCTCTCGTAGACGGCGCGGCGGGTTGCGTTCGGGATAGAAGCATAGGTGGTGCGTTTGGTCTTCATGGTGGAGACCTCCTTTCGTGTGATGCACTTTGCAGAGCGCCGCCGTCAAGGTTGGCCGAAGGCCACTTGCTTGACCTTGACGGTGGTGCTACCCCTCGGGGTCACACGAAAGGGGGTCTCGCCGTGAAGACCCGCCGCCGTGCTTTCTCTCGACCGTCCCGCCGCGGCGGCTACGACGGCGGCGGCTATCCACAGCCCGCCGCGATGCCGTCACGGCAGGGGCTTCCTCACGTCGTGCCGTGCTGCGTGGGCGGCGGCGGCGGCGTCAGCCGCGGCCACGCCGGAGCGGCACGGCACGTTCGTGCCAGGGCGCGGCTGCGAGGCGTCGGCGAGACGCTGCGCAGCCGCGGCGGTCAGC
>CAZBYU010000384.1:0-1272 GCA_964496235.1 uncultured Oscillospiraceae bacterium
TGTTTATTTCCAGCCCGCGTCTATCGCGGAGTCATGCTCTGCCGCCAGTGCTTCTGCGGCGTTATAGCCCATTTTCTTCTGGCGGTTGTTCATCGCGGCAAGCTCCACTATCACGGCGAGGTTTCTGCCCGGTCTCACCGGCACTGTCACCAGCGGCAAAGTCACGCCGAGTATCGTCTCCCGCTCATCTGTGAGACCCAGGCGGTCATACGCCTTGCCCTCGACCCACGGCTCCATACGCACGACGAGGTCTATCGTACCCTCGGGCTTTACCGCGCCCACGCCGTAGATGTGACGCACGTTGATAACGCCTATTCCGCGCAACTCCATGTAATAGCGTATCATCTCCGGCGCACTGCCGAGAAGGCTTTGTCTGTCGATGCGCTTTATTTCCACCGCGTCATCTGCGATAAGCCGGTGTCCGCGCTTTATAAGCTCCAATGCGGTCTCGCTTTTTCCGATGCCGCTGTCACCCATCAAAAGCACACCCTCGCCGTATACCTCCACGAGAACGCCGTGTGTGGTAAGGCGCGGGGCAAGATAGTGCTGTAAAAGGCCGATGAGGTTTGCCTGGAAATTCGACGTGTCGTCATTTGTGATAAACACGTTGCGGTTGAACCTCTCCGCCATCTCCAAGCACTCCGGAAACGCCGTCACACCGTGGCACACCACAAGCCCCGCAATGTCATACTGCATAAACTTTTCAAACGCGGCTCTGCGTTCATCGGCAGTCAGCGTGTCAAGATAGGTGCTTTCCACTCGACCTATTATCTGCAGGCGGTGCGGGTCGAAATAGTTATAAAACCCGGTAAGCTGCATAGCCGGGCGGTTTACGTCCGCCGTGGTTATCACTGCGGTTTCGTAGTCTGTGGACAGATGCAGAGGTTTCAGCTCCAGCTCCTCCGCAATGGTTTTGAGCCTGACAGTATACTTGTTACGCAAGTTGCAACGCCTCCTATGCGCCTCCGGCGAGTTTGACATGGGTAATTTACATACTTATATTATATTCTATCTCCGCCCCTTTTGGCAATAGCATAAACGCATCCGGGCGTTGAATTTTTTTGTTGCAGCTGTCATAGTCGTGCTTTTTGAAGTGCCTGCACGCCGCTCTATCGGGCTAATCGCGACTCTGCCCGCCTATTTCACGCCTATTATAAATATTTGTCTGCAAATCGTAAAATTTCTCTTGCATTTTGTTCCCGGTTCTGATAATATATTAAAGCTGTCCAAAAACAGCTAAACACAAGCAAGGAGGTGCTTCAACTCATGGCA
>CAZBYU010000385.1:0-1271 GCA_964496235.1 uncultured Oscillospiraceae bacterium
ATCATGCCTGTTCCAAGAAAATTGCGAATTACTGTTTTACCAGCAGGGAGCCTTAGAGCTGTCGCTTTTCTCGTCTGAGCTTCATTGCTGTTCCTTTTCCGAATCAAACCCATTTCGTTGGGCTTTGATTCGGTTTTTGACGTCATCAGAATTGACCGGGTGTGCCATGACCGGACACGAGTTTTTATACAATGTGTATCGAAGCGCGAGTCCGATTTTCATTAAAAACAGACCGTTTTTTCAATACTTTGTGTGTATACCCGTGCGGTGCTTACGGTCTCGGCGTGCCGCAGTATTCGCAGAATTTGCCGCTGTTTTGGGCACCGCAGGCTGGGCAGAACCAATTCGTGTTTACCGCTTGAGCGGTCTGTGCGTACTGAGGCTCGGGTGTATATTGAGCCTGCTGAGATGCGGTGTTGTCCGCATTGACGTAGCCCGGTGCGGAATAAGCCGCGGCGGCGTTGACACCAAGTGCCTGAATGCGGCGTATCTCTTCACAGACCTCCTGCGTCAAAGTGTAATACTGCTGATACTCCGGATAGCTCATCGGGTCAAAGACGGGGGTGTTGAGACCACTCATGATGCGACCGAAGGCACTGTTTGCACCCGGATTCATGCCCGCGCCCATGTTTTCATACGGCTTTATCCAGATATATCCGTCGCTCATGCTGAAGCTCATCTCATCGAAATATGGATTGTTGACCGAAATGATGATTTTGAAGTCGTAGGAGTAATCATATCTCGGCGGGTTGTAGCTTACTTTCTTGCCGTCCGAACCGTCACGCATTATCTCATGGCGTATCTGGTCAATGTCCATGCGACAGCCGGTCACGGCGGAGTAGTCGATGATATCCGGGTTCGCCTCGCCAATGTTCCTCGCTTTTGTAACTGTGAGCCAGCGGTGACCCTCGTCGAAAAGAACCTTCCAGTCCTCTCCGATGGAGCGGCTCACGTCAAATTGCTGTGCCTTAACGCGGTTATCCTCGCGGTAGGCAAGCTGCTGCTCTATCTCCGCTACGGTGGAATGACGACGTTCCGCAAACCAGGGCGAAAGCTTATTCGCGCAGTTCTTGCAGAGGTTTCCGTCCTCCAGCTTGCGGTTGCCGAGAAGACCGATCTCGCCGCCGCAGACAGAGCAGACCTTTTTCTCGAAAAGATTTCCGAAAAGACCCATTTTGTTCACTCCTTAGTCATTATATATTTTCAACAATAATGCGTTCGTGATCGTTCATACTCTGCGCGTACTCCGCCGTGTCTGAATAGTACGGGTT
>CAZBYU010000386.1:0-1261 GCA_964496235.1 uncultured Oscillospiraceae bacterium
TTATATAAGCATTATGAGAATAAACGGGCAATTTTCGACTGTATACTCGCACAGATGGAGCAAAACGATGCTCTAAACGCGGATGAGTATTCCATGCCGGAGAATTCCATACCAGACGAGACAAAGAGATGTGCAGACACTGAGCTGGAAAATTGCATAGCCTATGCGAAAAGCATGTTGCGCTATTGGACGGAGAATCCGTTTGCATCGGCATTCCGCAGAATGCTGACACTGGAGCAATATCGCAATAAAGAGCAGACAAAGCTCTATCAACGGTATATTGCATCAGGTCCTGTTGAGTATATGACAGATGTGTTTGCCTCAATCGGTCTCGAAGACGCGTCGGTTAAGGCCGCAGAGTTTTACGCGCCGATGTTTTTAGCCTACAGCATGTATGACGCGGCAGAGGATAAACGCTCCGTTCTCCTGCTTGCCGACACGTGTATTGACAAGTGTGGCGAAAGAATTATCAATGAATTATCCGACCACGGAAAAAGTATTAAATAATTCGAGATTATTTACCATGGACATGAATGATTGTATCATAAGAAATGAACGAAAGAGGAAAGATGCGAGGTGGAAAGCCTTGTACGTGAGGCATTTTGGAACGTGTATCGCACGGGCTGATTGGAACACTATGTGCTTCATTGCTTGCGTGATGATCCTGCATTTGTACCGGAACTGAACTTCGTGATGGAGAAGAGCGGGCATATTATCGGCAAAATGTCTTTGTCCGCGCTGTTATAAACACCGATGACGGTAGCGAGCTTCCAATAATGACGATGGGACCGATTTGTATCGCAACGCAGTTCAAGCGGCAAGGATATGGCAAGGTGCTACTCGACTATTCACTCGAAAAGGCCGCCGAGCTGGGCGCAGGCGCACTCTGCTTTGAGGGCAACATCGACTTTTACGACAAAAGCGGGTTTGACTATGCCTCTAAATTCGGCATACGATATCGCGGTCTTCCCGAGGGTGAAGACGCGTCGTTCTTTCTCTGCCGTGAGTTGAAACCCGGCTATCTTGACGGGATAAGCGGTGAATACTCCACACCGCAGGGCTATTTTGTGGACGAAAAAAAGGCTGAGGAATTCGATAAGCTTTTCCCGCCTAAAGAAAGACTGCTCCTCCCCGGTCAACTTTTCTGAAAACAGTTAAACATTACAGTATATAAGAAGAGCGTCCGCACGGACGCTCTTCTTGATGTAGTGTGAAAATCAATAAAACTCGCCGGGGACTTCGAGGACGATGTCCGCCGTGG
>CAZBYU010000387.1:0-1256 GCA_964496235.1 uncultured Oscillospiraceae bacterium
ACGGCATTAACATCAACAAAATAAAGAAGTCGGATCTCCGCCGCTCGCTGGGCATCGTGCTTCAGGACACAAACCTCTTCACAGGCTCTGTCATGGAAAATATACGCTATGGTCGTCTTGACGCGACGGACGAGGAATGTATTGACGCGGCAAGGCTTGCCGGCGCAGATGACTTTATCCGCCGTCTGCCGCAGGGCTACGACACCCCGCTCTCCGGCAACGGCGCGAACCTCTCTCAGGGTCAGCGTCAGCTTATCGCCATTGCCCGCGCCGCCGTGGCAGATCCCCCTGTTATGATCATGGACGAGGCCACCAGCTCCATCGACACGCGTACCGAGGCTATCGTTCAGCGCGGCATGGACAAGCTTATGGAGGGTCGAACCGTGTTCGTGATAGCTCATCGCCTCTCCACCGTCATGGATTCCGACGTTATCATGGTGCTTGACCACGGTCGCATCATCGAGCGAGGCAACCATGAAAAGCTCATCGCCGAAAAGGGTGTGTACTATCAGCTTTACACCGGCGCGTTCGAGCTTGAATAATAGATATATAAACACACGAGCGAGTTGCCATGCGGCAACTCGCTCCAGCTTTATTATCTGTTTTATTATCTGTTTTTTTATTTGTTCTCCAGTATATCCAGACGCTTTTTCAACGCGGCAAGCTCCTCCGCCATCGGGTCGCGGACGCTGACCTGGTCGACCTCGGTGGCATAGTCCACCTTCTGTCCGGCTATACGCACTATACGCGCGGGTATACCGACAGCCGTGCTGTCCGGCGGCACCTCGCCGAGTACGACGGAGTTCGCCGCAATGCGGCTGTTGTCGCCGACGGTGAACGGTCCCAACACCTTTGCACCCGTGCCGATAAGCACGTTGTTGCCGATTGTGGGGTGTCGTTTGCCGCTGTCCTTGCCCGTGCCGCCGAGGGTCACGCCGTGGTAGAGCAGACAGTCGTCACCTATCTCCGCCGTCTCGCCTATGACTATGCCCATGCCGTGGTCAATGACGAGGCGTTTTCCTATCTTCGCGCCGGGGTGTATCTCGATACCGGTGCGGTGGCGGCTCGCCTGTGAGATAAGGCGGGCAATAAACTTCATGTTGTGGCAATAGAACCAGTGTGCGCGGCGGTGACTGCGCGTGGCCTTTAAGCCGGGGTAGAGAAAAAACACCTCTATCGCGCTACGCGCGGCGGGGTCACGAGCCATATAGGCGGCGATTGTCTCTCGCAAATCTTCAAAAAGCATATAATATAAC
>CAZBYU010000388.1:0-1252 GCA_964496235.1 uncultured Oscillospiraceae bacterium
GGTTTCACCCCGCTGGGATAATTACGGTCACTACACCGCCGAGTATACCGGCTATACCGCCGTCATTGCCGTGCCGCGTGATATGCTCATCGCGGGCTACGGCGGCAACGAGATAAATACCCTCCGTCTCTGGGATGCGAAAAGCCCTAACTCTCTGGATATGTATCTTTTCTCCGAGGGCGAGTATGTAAAGAGCATGGAACAGCGCACCATGGCAGAGGTAATCACCAAGGTGCTGTATCCCGCCGATGAGCATACCGAGGGTAAGCTCCTGCGTCTTAAACAGCAGTATTTCTTCGTCTCTGCCACCGCGCAGGATATCGTCCGCAAGCATATGAAGAAGTGGGGCGATATCAAGACCTTCCCCGCACACCACACCATTCAGATAAACGACACTCACCCCACTCTTATCATTCCCGAGCTTATGCGTATATTTATGGACGAGTTCGGCATGGGCTGGGATGAGGCTTGGGAGCTTGTGAAAAACTCCGTGGCATATACCAACCACACCGTCATGAGCGAGGCTCTCGAACGCTGGCCGCAGGATCTGGTTCAGCAGCTTCTTCCCCGCCTGTGGGAGATCATGTGCGAGATCAACCGCCGCTGGTGTGACTTCCTCATCGCCAATTTCGGACAGGGTGAGTGTGTAGGTCGCAATCTCATCATACGTGACGGTCAGGTGCATATGGCGAACATGTGCCTTGCCGCATGCTACCGCGTCAACGGCGTGTCCAAGCTCCACGGAGACATTTTGAAGAGGGATCTGTTCAAAGATGTCTGCTCCATTCGCCCCGAACGCTTTACATACGTCACCAACGGCATTGACCACCGCCGTTGGCTCAGCCAGATAAACCCTGGTCTTCACTCTCTTGTCTGTGAGCTTTTAGGCTCGGATAACTATCTCACGCACCCCGAGGAGCTTGAGGGGCTTATGCGCTTTGCCTCGGATTCCGCCGTGCAACAGCGCGTCAACGCGATAAAGCGCGATAATAAGCTCCGTTTTGCCGAGTTTGCCCGCCGCAATGACGGCTTCAAGCTCGATGTTGATTCCGTCATGGACGTGCAGATAAAGCGTCTGCATGAGTATAAGCGTCAGCTTCTCTGCGCCATGAGTATCACCAGCCTGCAACAGCAGCTTCACGACAATCCCAACATGCCCTTCGTTCCGCGCACCTTTGTCTTCGGCGCGAAGGCCGCCGCGGGCTATAAGACCGCAAAGCGCATAATCGAGCTTATTCTCTCTCTTGCGAAC
>CAZBYU010000389.1:0-1247 GCA_964496235.1 uncultured Oscillospiraceae bacterium
CTGGGGAATTCGATTTTTATGTAGTTTTTCGCGTTCATTTCACTTTCACTCCTTTTCCTGCCGCCACGGGAACAAGGCGGTTTATGCCGGACGCGTCGATCACGCGCATGGGCTGACGCGCCGGGTTTTCAAGCCACAGCCGCCCGCCGAGAGTTTTCATGCGAGATGCGGCACGTATGATAACGGCGATGCCGGACGAATCCATAAAGTCGAGGGAGCTTAAATCAAGGACACAGTCACGCGGGAGGTATTCGTCCAAAAGCTCGTCGATGGAGCGCATGGTACACCGCGCCTCGTGATGGTCAAGCTCCCCGGCAAGGTATATGGTCAAGTGTCCTGCGGCAAAGGCGGTTTTTATATTCAATGCTTTCACCTCCGATATGAGATAAAAAAAATAGCACCGTGTACATGAGTACACGGTGTTATTTTAGTCTGTTGCGGGTGAAAATGCCGTCGAATCAGGCTCAGTGACCGAGGTTTTCGAGACTGAGCTTCAGATTTTCAATAAGTGCTTCAAGCTTGGTCTTCTTCTCGCGCTCGGCATTGACAACGTTCTCGGGTGCGCGGGAGACGAACTTCTCGTTTGCAAGCTTGGCGATTTGTCCTTCAAGCTGCTTTTCGGCGTTTGCAAGCTCTTTCTTTATTCTCTCGCGCTCCTTGTCGAGGTCGACAAGCTCAGCCAGAGGCATGAACATGCGGGCATTGTCCGTGGCGAGGGAGACTGTGCCGTCTCCGCCGGAGGCGGACGCGTCGGCAACGGTGACTTCGCTTGCAAAGGCGAGCTTGCAGATATAGCTTCTGCCTGCCTCAAACGCCGCCTTTTTATCCGTGGCAATGATGAGGTGTGCCTTCTTGGAGGGAGGAACGTTCATCTCACTGCGGCGGGCGCGGACAGCCTTTATAACCGTCATGACCATCTCGAAGTTCTCCTCGTCCGTCGGGAAAGAGAGGGCGGGGTCAAACTCGGGGTAGCGGGCTATCATGAGAGCCTCACCGTCGTGGGGCAGAGCCTGCCAAATCTCCTCGGTGATGAACGGCATGAACGGGTGCAAAAGCTTCAATATCTCGGTGAGAACATAGAGCAGAACCTTCTGAGCGGTTATCTTCGCGTTCTCATTATCGCCGTTGAGACGGGGCTTGGTAAGCTCAATGTACCAGTCGCAATAGCTGTCCCAAATAAAGTCGTAAATCTTTGCCGCGGCAACGCCAAGCTCAAAGCTGTCCATATTATCGTTGACCTCTTTGAC
>CAZBYU010000390.1:0-1246 GCA_964496235.1 uncultured Oscillospiraceae bacterium
ATTATACATCAAGGTGTCCCGTATTTAAATGTCTACTTTATAGGTATCATATCACTTAAAAAATTGTATTTTGTTTTGAAGAGCCTCATGCATGAAGCGTGTCTAACAAGACCTTGAGTGGATTTATTTCATCAATGAAAGCAGTTGCATAGAAAAAAGGCACTTGCGTAAGCAAGTGCCTTTTTTGGTCGGAGTGCGGAGATTTGAACTCCGGGCCTCTTGGTCCCGAACCAAGCGCGCTACCAGCTGCGCTACACCCCGTTGCTCTCAAAAGCTTTTTCATTATAATGACTCAAACGCCGATTGTCAAGTAAAACTTCTTGTATACTGAAAGATAATTGCAAATAAAATGGTTTGGACGGTGAATGTGAAAGGGGAGCGTGTTGAAATGAATTTGAAAACTCCTATTGCGGCAGTGTCATGTGCGCTTGCGATGAAGCTTCTGATGCCGAGTGTACATGACACGCTTGAAAGTGCGCTTGCCGCACTTTTCTCATCACACGCGCCTGCGCCTGAGATAATAGAAACTATGGGTGCAAGTCTTGCTTGCGATGGCTTGTGCGATGCGCTCAAAACGGCGTTTTCTCAAACGGAGGAAAGTATAAGCTGTTTAAGCGAACAATGATGTAGATGATATATTTATAGGGAGAGGCTTATGGGCATGAGCTTTTTTCACGAAACAGGCAAAGCTGTGAGTATCAGCCCGCTTGCCGTTGCCATGTTTGCGATGGCGGTGTATTTTTTGGATATGTATGTTCTTATGTCCTTGCTTTTTGCAGTGGCGGTACATGAATCGGGGCATGTCCTATGTCTGCGTGTTCTTGGGCTGGATATACGCACCTTGTCCATCGGCGGGGGAGGGCTGTGCATAGACTATTGCGGGCAATGCACCACGGCGGCTCACATTCTTTCGGCGGCGGCAGGACCTGCCGCGGGGCTTGCGTATGCATACCTTTGTTCATATTTGGGTGTAATGCTTCACATTGCGTGGCTACGGCTTACTGCGGGTATGAGCTTGATACTTTCGCTTTATAATCTTCTGCCTGTCCTGCCGCTTGACGGAGGAAGAATATTTGCCGAGCTGTGTTCGGTGTTTTTCGGTGATCACCGAGGCGGTGTGCTGTCCGGTGTTATAGCTGTACTTGTGCTTCTTTTGCTGTTTGCTCTCGGCTTGTGGCTTTTCGTTAATTCTTTCGGCGCGGGTGTTATGCTCGCGGCGGTATATCTTACAGTCTCTTCAATGAGT
>CAZBYU010000391.1:0-1239 GCA_964496235.1 uncultured Oscillospiraceae bacterium
CTCCATGGTGATGAAGCGGTGCTTACGACGCACGGCGAGCAGAGCCGCCTCGTTCATAAGGTTTTCAAGATCCGCGCCGGCGAAGCCGGGCGTACCCTTGGCAATGGAGTTGAGATCCACATCATCGGCAAGCTGCTTGTCGCGGGAGTGTATCTTCAATATCGCCTCGCGTCCGCGGATATCGGGGAGACCCACATAGACTTGGCGGTCAAAACGACCGGGACGCAAAAGCGCGTTATCCAAAATATCGGCTCGGTTAGTAGCCGCCATGACGATGACACCCTCGTTACTGCCGAAGCCGTCCATCTCCACAAGCAGCTGGTTGAGCGTCTGTTCGCGTTCATCATGCCCGCCGCCGAGACCACTGCCTCTCTGACGACCGACAGCGTCAATCTCGTCGATGAATATGATCGCCGGTGCGGCTTTCTTTGCCTGGTCGAAAAGGTCACGCACACGCCCGGCACCCACGCCCACATAAAGCTCGACAAAGTCCGAGCCGGATATGGACAGGAACTGCACGTTTGCCTCACCCGCGACGGCCTTCGCAAGCAGGGTTTTGCCCGTACCAGGAGGTCCGACAAGCAACACGCCCTTTGGTATACGTGCGCCCATGGCGGTATAGGATTTCGGGTCTTTGAGGAAATCGACGATCTCCGCCAGCTCCTCCTTCTCCTCGTCGCACCCGGCGACATCGGCAAAGGTCTTCTTGGTCTTCTCGTCACTGCCGAGCTTGGTGCGCGCCTTGCTGAACTTGCCGACACCGCCCTGCATTCCGCCTGCCTTGTTCATCATAACGTACCACAAAAGCATCGCGCCGCCCATGATGATAAGGTAGGGCAAAAAGCTTGCCCACCAGGGGATCTCCGCGCCCTTGCCATAATCGTATTCCTCGATTATCCCTTTGGTCTTTTGACCCATGATAAGCTCGTTTAGGTCTTCATAGAACACCGAGAAGCTGTAAAGCTCATACGTCATATCCTCCGTGGGCTTGACGGGGTCGCCGGTGCGAACCTTGAGATACAGCGTGGTGCCTTTGGTCTTGAATGACTGCACCTGCTCGGTCTTGAAAAGCTCGACCAGCTCGCTGTAGCTTTCGATCTGCTCAACGTCGCTGTCCTGAGTCATGGTGAATATGACTGCCACGACGATTATCAAAAGCAGTGCATAAAACCCCAAATCTCTTGTCTTGTTGCGGTTGGGTTTCAAAAAACGGTCACATCCTTAAATAAGGTATATCTG
>CAZBYU010000392.1:0-1230 GCA_964496235.1 uncultured Oscillospiraceae bacterium
TCCAAAGAAGGAAGTAATTGGTCTGAAGAAGGAATGGGAGAAGCTTGAGAAGAATCTTGGCGGTATCAAGGATATGAAGAAGATTCCTGATGCAATCTTTGTTGTAGATCCAAAGAAGGAGAGAATCTGTATTCAGGAAGCACATACATTAGGTATTCCTCTTATCGGTATTGCAGATACAAACTGTGATCCGGAAGAACTTGATTATGTAATCCCTGGTAATGATGATGCAATCAGAGCAGTTAAGCTTATTGTATCTACAATCGCTGATGCTGTTATTGAGGCAAATCAGGGAGAGTCTATGGCAGAGGCAGAGGAAGCTGCTGAGGCATAAGAAACACAAACAGGCAATTTAGAATGGAGGAAAAAGAAGATGGCAATTACAGCTTCACAGGTGAAAGAGTTAAGAGAGATGACCGGTGCCGGCATGATGGATTGTAAGAAGGCTCTTTCTAATACAGACGGTGATATGGACAAGGCAGTAGAGTGGCTTAGAGAAAATGGTCTTGCTAAGGCTGAAAAGAAGTCCGGTCGTATTGCGGCAGAGGGTATCGTTGCGGTTGACGTATCTGAGGATGGAAAGGTTGCTTCTATCGTAGAAGTAAACTCTGAGACAGACTTTGTTGCTAAGAATGAAAAGTTCCAGACTTACGTTGCAGAGGTTGCAGCACAGGTAAAGACTACAACTGCTACTGATATTGATGCATTTCTTGCAGAGCCGTGGGCTGCGGATGCTTCTCAGACAGTCGATGAGAAGTTAAAGGCTATGATCGCAGTAATCGGTGAGAACATGAACATTCGCCGTTTTGATAAGATTGAGACAGAGGGCGTTGTTGTTTCCTATATTCATGCAGGCGGAAAGATTGGTGTATTGGTTGAGGCTGATACAGATTCTGCCAGCGATGCAGTAAAGGATTGCTTAAAGAATGTTGCAATGCAGATTGCAGCATTAAATCCAAAGTATGTATCTTCTGATGATGTAGACGAGGATTACAAGGAGCATGAGAAGGGAATTCTGCTTGCACAGGCTAAGAATGATCCTAAGAATGCAAACAAGCCGGATAACATTATTGAGAAGATGATTGTTGGTCGTCTGAACAAGGAACTGAAGGAAGTCTGCCTGATGGAGCAGGAATATGTTAAGGCAGAAAACAAGGAAACAGTTGCTAAGTATGTAGAAAATGTAGCAAAGGCAGAGGGCTGCAAGCTGGTTGTTAAGAAATTCGTCCG
>CAZBYU010000393.1:0-1229 GCA_964496235.1 uncultured Oscillospiraceae bacterium
ATCATATTCATCTCCGCAATGACCGGTCAGCGCACCGAGCGTATATTTGAGCTTATCAACTTCGTAAACGACCAGACCAATATGCGTATTACCACCGGCATGCTCAATAACGTCCTTGCCGACGCACAGGCGCGTGTCCAGCCGCCCACAGACAAGGGACGTAGACTGAAGATATACTATATGACCCAGACCGGCATAAAGCCCCCTTGCTTCGTCATTTTTTGCAATTCCAAGGAGCTGTTCCACTTCTCGTATCAGCGTTACCTTGAAAACCAGATTCGTGCCGTCTTCGGTCTTGAGGGTACGCCCGTGCGTATAGTCATACGGCAGAAAGGCGATAAGGAATGATCCTCTATTGGTTTTTGCTTTTGCTCACCGCCGTTGTGGCGTACGGTCTCGGCAGTATGAGTACCATGGTAATCGCGTCGAACTATGTCTTTCGTGCAAGTTTGCGTCGGCTCGGCACGGGGAACCTCTGGATATCTAACTTCCGCAGAATCTACGGCGTGTGGGGGTGGATACGCCTTTTGCTTGTTGAGCTTGTGAAGGATTCTCTCCCAATACTCTTCGGCTCGCTCTTGCTCGGCTTTAAGGGGCATGCGGATGTGGGTCGCGCCTTTGCCGGTATGTGCGTCGTCCTCGGTAGGCTCTATCCGCTTTTCTATGATTTCAAGGGCAGTCATGCAACGCTCCCTCTTGCCGTCATGGGGCTGTGGATTTCACCCTCCGTCGGCATAGCGGTGGCGGCGGTGGCGGCTGTTATGTTGCTCATTTCAAAGTATTTCACCGTTGCCACGCTCTCTGCCGCGCTTGTGTATGTGGCGGTTACGGCACTGATGGTCGACGGTGACCTTGTCCGCAAGCTTGTGTTTATTGCCGTGGGGCTGGTGTTTTTTAAGCATATCCCCGCAATCTCCCGCCTTGTCGGGGGCAGGGAGGAAAAGTTGAGCTTTGAAGAGGATATTACCTATAAGCTTGACGAGAAGTTCTGATAAACCTTGAATCTATAAACAAAAAGGAAGAATGCAAATATGAGCTTTGTTGAGCTGTTTTTGATTGCCGTGGGGCTTAGCATGGACGCGTTCGCCGTGTCCGTGTGTAAGGGGCTGAGCGTAAATAAGCTTGAAAAGAAGCACACTCTGCTTGCCGGGCTATACTTTGGCGGCTTCCAGTGCCTCATGCCCATCATCGGCTATCTCCTCGGTGCGCGGTTTGAAAGCCTCATCACC
>CAZBYU010000394.1:0-1226 GCA_964496235.1 uncultured Oscillospiraceae bacterium
AGCAGGAAATGATCGTCGTCTGCAAGCCGGAGGATTCGATGGCTTGGTATGAAAAGATGTGGCGTTTCTCCGTGGAGCTGTTCCGCAGTCTGGAGATCCCCGTGCGTCAGCTTGAATGCTGCTCCGGTGACTTGGCGGATCTGAAGGTAAAGAGCTGTGACATTGAGGCATGGTCACCCAGACAGAAGAAGTATTTTGAAGTTTGCTCCTGCTCCAACCTCGGTGACGCTCAGGCTCGCCGCCTGAAAATGCGCGTAAAGGGTGCGGACGGAAAGATGTATCTTCCCCACACTCTCAACAACACCGTGGTTGCCCCTCCCCGCATGCTCATCGCTTTCCTGGAAAATCACCTCCAAGCCGACGGCAGTGTCACCATTCCCGAGGTTCTGCGTCCTTACATGGGAGGTATAGAGCTTCTCATGCCGAAAAAATAAACATTATATTATTTATAATAAACAGTAAACCGTCACCCGCTTGTGGGTGACGGTTTCTTTTATAAACTAAAATTGATTCTACATTCACCGAAAGTACAATAATAGTTAAAAAACTACTTATTTTTTCTCATACTTTGCTTAAAAATATAGTGTATTATCCAGACATAAAATAAATGGCGGCGAGATGAAAACGAGATAAATAAGCAAAAAATAATATTAAACACTCGCTACCGTATGAATTAAAGGAAAGGATAATACAAGCATGAAAAACAGAATCAACGTCAAAACCGCTCTTAATAATTCTCTCGACTATGCAAAGCTTACTAGAAACGAAGTGCGCGTGAAAGAGATCAAGCACGAAAAGGAATTGTGCTACGTCGCATTTGCCACGGACTGGCTCAACTACGAATGCTATGTTGACGATGTAAACGGCGAGGTCTTGGGTATAAACTACTATCCCAGCTCTGAGGACGAGCGTCGTGAACACCTTGTCTCCGGCAAGGCGTTCAAATTCAGACATTTCCTCGCCGCCACTATCTAAGCACAATAAAGTAATCACAACACGGTATAAACCATAGCCGATATAACCCGGGGTTTATCCTCCGGTTTATATAAACCTCTGGGTCGACACCCTTGCAAAATAAGTTGACCCAAGTTTCCACCCTTGCCAAAAATACATTCAAAGCAACAGCCCGGAATATAATCCGGGCTGTTGTTTTATTTGCCGAGAAACATATGTTGAAAACTATTTAATTTATCTACTTTATTATATTATAGATATTGCATTAAAGG
>CAZBYU010000395.1:0-1215 GCA_964496235.1 uncultured Oscillospiraceae bacterium
CCACGGCAGCCTCGCCGTACTTCTTCATAGCTTCGGCCTTCTTGTCGATACCTTCGGCCTCTGCCAGAGCCTTGGCGCGGATGGCCTCGGCTTCTGCCTTACCGACAGCAGCGATACCTTCAGCTTCCTGCTCCTTGGCATACTTCTGAGCCTCAGCGATCTTCATCTCGGCAGCAGCTTCCTGCTCCTTCTCATAGCGGCGGGCTTCAGCATCCTTCTGGCGCTTGAACAGCTCGGCCTCGGCTTCCTGCTGCTGGCGATAACGCTCAGCATCCGCCTTGGCGCGGATCTCGGCGTCCAGAGTCTGCTTCATGACCTCAACTTCGCGGGCCTTCAGTTCGGCTTCACGCTCAGCCTTGGCGATGTTGGCGTTGGCAGAAGTAACCTCGATGGTCTTGCGCTGCTCCTGCTCCTGGATGGAGTAGGCGGCGTCGGCTTCTGCCTTCTTGATGTCGGACTGCTGCTTCAGTTCTGCCTGACGGATCGCCAGAGAGGTCTGCTTCTCGGCAATTTCCATGTCAGACTGTACCTGAGCATCGTTGGCTTCCTTTGCGGCCTGGGCCTGAGCAATGGCAATGTCGCGGTCGGCCTGAGCCTTTGCAACGGCAGCGCCCTTCTTGATCTGGGAGATGTTGTCAATACCCAGGTCCTCAATGACATTGTTCTGATCGGAGAAGGACTGGACATTGAAGGAGATCATTTCCAGGCCCATCTTCTGCAGATCGGGGATGGCGTTCTCCTGCACGCGCTCACCGAAAGCCTTGCGGTCGGTGACCATCTCTTCCAGACGCATCTGACCGACGATCTCACGCATATTACCTTCCAGAGTGTCCTGCACACGGCGAATAATCATGTCTTCCTTCTCGTTCAGGAAGAACTTGGAGGCCAGTGCCATCATTTCCTCGCTCTGGCCAATGCGGATCTTCACAGTGGCGTCCACCTTCACGTTGATGTACTCAGCGTTGGGGACGAAATCGGTGGTCTTAACATCAACGGAGAACATCTTCAGGGACAGCTTATCCAGCCGCTCCAGGAAAGGAATGCGGATGCCAGCTTTACCGATCAGGATACGGGGCTTGCGGAAACCGGAAATCATATACGCGGTATCGGGGGGTGCTTTCACATAGCCGATCAGAACGATCACAACTACAAGCACTACAATGGCCAGTACCGGCAACAGCTTAAACAAAAATTCCATATTTGTGCCTCCTTATA
>CAZBYU010000396.1:0-1205 GCA_964496235.1 uncultured Oscillospiraceae bacterium
GAGCTATACCCCCATGAGCAAAAGTATAATAGCAGAATGCGCGGGAAATGTCAAGATATATTTTTGCTTTTTCCGATATTATTTTCTGCCCATGCTCTATTCCGCTTTATTTCCCCACGCAGAAGCGGGAGAATATCCTGTTCGTCACGTCCTCGCGGATACTGCGACCCGTAAGCTCGCCGAGCGCACGCATCGCGCCCTCGGTCTCCGTGAGAACGACATCGGGAGTTGCGCCGAGGGTGAGCGCGGACAGAGCCGCCTCCACACTTTCCGCCGCGCGGGAAACCGCGTCTGCCTGGCGGGCATTGGTGAGTATTTCACCGGCGGGAACATCGGGCAACGGAAAAGCCTCTGTTATCGCCGCCTCAAGCGCGTCAAGCCCCTCACCGGTCACGGCACTGAGTACAATGCAGGGTAGCTTTGTATCCGGCGTGGCGGAGACACGGCAAAGATCCGACTTGCTGATAACAACTACGGCGTGCTTTGCATGCTCCGCCGCGTGGATTATGTCCATATCCTCGTCGCTAAGCTCGCGATTGCCGTCGACAACGGCTATTACAAGCTCCGCTTCGTTCATCGCGCGGCGGCTACGCTCTACGCCGAGCCGCTCGACCTCATCGTCCGTCTCGCGCAGACCCGCAGTATCCGTCAGGCGCAAGGTCAACGCGCCGATACGGAGCTTTTCTTCTATGGTGTCGCGCGTCGTACCAGGGATCTGCGTGACGATGGCACGGTCATATCCCAAAAGCGCGTTCAAAAGTGAACTTTTCCCGGCATTCGGTCTGCCTACTATGGCGGCGGGAATGCCGCTTTGCATGAGCCGACCACGGTCAAAGGTCGCAAGCAGGGTGCGAAGCTCCGCCAAGGCGGAGGCAAGCTCCGCGCGGTAAGCCTCGATGCGGAACTCCTCGATATCTTCGTCGGGGTAGTCGAGGACAGCGTGAAAGTGCGAGGAGATGTCAACAAGGAGGGAATATATTCTGTCCGTGCGGCGGCTGACCGCGCCGGAGAGCTGACCGGCAGCGTTACGCGCGGCTTCGACACTCTCCGCGTCGATAATATCCGCAACAGCCTCCGCACTCGTCAACTCCATACGTCCGGAGAGAAACGCGCGCTTTGTAAACTCTCCCGGTCCTGCCTGACGCGCACCGAGGGCAAATATCTCCTCCAACGCCGCCCGCAAAACAATGGGAGACCCATGACAC
>CAZBYU010000397.1:0-1203 GCA_964496235.1 uncultured Oscillospiraceae bacterium
AAGCACCACTCTGAATTTTCTTATGTATTCTTCATCCTCAAAAGGATCGCCGTCGCCGTATTTATCGTAGATCAGGTAATCATCGGGGGTGAAAAGCGGCTCTATGCCGTCAAGTTCGGGCAATTTCGGATCAAAAAGCTTCATGCGAGGGTCAAGCGAGATCGCCTTCAGCCACCTTTTTTGAAGGGTGGTCAGCGGCATTGTGGGGCTATGCTCGATCGGGGTTGTCATATCCGGGCGGACGAGCTGCCATTTTCCGCTCTTGAGCGACGGCAGGACGGTCAACGCACTCTCGCCGAACGCGCGGTCGGTGACGATCTTTTGAAGGTCTTTTTCGTCGCACTTGCCGCCTATGATATCCGATATGATGGCGGCGACCGTGTTATAATATGCCGAATAAAGTTCGCTGAATATCATTTGCTGTCCTCCCGTCCGACGCCGTACATTCCATACATCGCCTCAACATCGCGCCAAAATCCTTCTTCAACAATGCGATTTGAGAAATTTATTTCCACGATGCGGCAGATAAATGTCCTGATCCAGGGGATCATCTCACACGAATCATAGACATCGGCAGAGAAACGATATGTGTTTTTATCCAGCTCCTCGACCGTCCCGACACGCTTTTCGCGATAGAGACGACCGACAATGTACTCCTCGTTATCCGCGACCCTGACCGTGAAATCCACATGCTCGAGATGTGCGTTGCTCCGTATGCTGACACCCCACATGTTTTTTTGCATACGGTTAAGCTTCCGACGAAGTTCATCAAAACGGGGGTCGGGGTCTTCGAGCTTGACATTTGACAGGTAATCGAGGCGAAAAGCCATAAAAGAGCCGAACTCGGGCAGATATGCAAGCAGATGTTGTCTGCCGTTTTGCACGCTGATAAATATACGAAGTGGGATGAGGCGATATTTCCTCGGCGTACCTTTGCGGCGGTTCATATTTGTCACGGTCACGGCACGCCCTTCCCGCATTGCCGCAAAAAGAGCTGCAGTGACGGCACTGTCGATGGCGGATGTTATGTAGTGATGCTTGAATGTGAACGGCTCGCTGTCGGGATCTGTTTTGTCAAGTATAAACGAGCCGATCACGCCGCAAGGTGCGACCTCCGAAAAATAGTGCAACAGCTCGCCGTACTCGGAGATATCAACACTCTCCGCTCTTCGATAGAAGATGCGTCTCCCCACCTTTTCGCAA
>CAZBYU010000398.1:0-1198 GCA_964496235.1 uncultured Oscillospiraceae bacterium
CCACTGCCCTTATAGTTCATTATCTCTCTCCCCGCCCTTTCAAGGACGCTCTCCGGCATGACGCCGGGACCTGCGGAGAAGTTGAAAACACGCTCGTTCATTCTCACGCCTCCTCAATTATTTCGCCCACAAGCTCCTCGCCGTCTCGCGCCGTGACGCGAACATTGAGGGTCTTACCGCGCAAGTCGTTTCCGCTTGCGCGGACAAGCACATAGGTGTCACTGTGACCGGAAAAGCCTCCGTCACACTGCGTTTCAAAGAGTATCGGCAGAGTCTTGCCGACGCTTTCGTTCAAAAACGCAAGCTTCATCTCGTGTGCAATGTCACGCGCCTCCTTGGCGCGGCGTTCCTTGACGGAGCGTTCGTTTTGCCCGTCCATTTTGTCGGCGGGTGTGCCGGGACGGCGGGAATACGGAAAGACGTGCATATCCGAAAAGGCACACTTTTTTATAAACTCCAGCGTGGTGGCATGGTCATCCTCGCTCTCGCCGGGGAAGCCCGTGATGAGGTCACAGGTTATGCCGCAACCCGGGAAATACTCTCTCAACAGCTCGGTCGCCGCGAAAAAGCGGGCGGTGTCATACTTTCGGTTCATGGCTTTGAGGGTTTTATCACAGCCGGATTGAAGCGAGAGATGAAAATGGCGGCAGAGCTTTCCGGTCTCGGAAAGGCGGCGGCAAAAATCCTCCGTTATCACGGTCGGCTCCAGTGAGCTTAGGCGTATACGCATATCCGGCGCGGCATCGGCACAGGCAAGGATAACATCGGCAAGATCCACCTTCCCCGGCAGATCCACGCCGTAGGAGGCGACCTCTATCCCGGTAAGCACAAGCTCGCGGTAGCCCTCGGCGTTTAGTCTGGCGCACTCCAGCGCGGCATCCTCCACAGGCAGTGAACACAGCCGACCGCGGGTATAGGGGATAATGCAATAGGTGCAGAAATTGACACAGCCGTCCTGTATTTTCAGCATGGCGCGGGTACGCCCGTTCACCGCACCTGCAGGCAAATGCTCAATCTCGCGGCGTTTGAACGGCTCGTCGATACTGCGGCAAGCCTCTCCCTCGGCAACGGCACGCTCGACCGCCTCGACAAGCTTTGCCCTGTCGGACGCGCCGAATATGACGTGCGCACCGAGATCCTCAACCTCGTCCGGCTCTAGTTGGCTGTAACAGCCGCACACGGCAAGCACCGCGCCCGG
>CAZBYU010000399.1:0-1192 GCA_964496235.1 uncultured Oscillospiraceae bacterium
TCCCGCACCAGAATGGCCCCGTCTCCGAAATCCTCACAGGCAAAGCCCAACTGCTCCAATAGGGGCAAATTTTCCAGCAGCAGCGCGGCGTCCTC
This sequence comes from uncultured Oscillospiraceae bacterium, assembly GCA_964496235.1. Taxonomy (GTDB): domain Bacteria; phylum Bacillota; class Clostridia; order Oscillospirales; family Oscillospiraceae; genus Limivicinus. The sequence continues at coordinate 96 of CAZBYU010000399.1, forward strand.
CCGCCCCGGCTCCACGGCCGCAGGCGTCAGCAGCGTCTGGCGCATGGGCGGTTCCTTTGCCGCCATGAGCCGGTCGAAATTCACCCGCTCGTGGGCGGCGTGCTTGTCGATGAGCCAGAGGGCATCCGCCTCATCCTCGCAGAGGATGTAGGTATGAAATACCTCCCCGATCATCCGCCAGGGGGCCGCCTTGGGCAGCACCGTCTCCTGTCCCGGCAGCTCCGGCGCCAGCTTTTCCGCCGGAATGGCAGGCACGAAGGGCCGCTTCACCGGCTCCGGAGCCGGCCGCTCCGCCCGGACCGGGACAGCCGGTTCCGCCGGAGGCTCCGTCGGCTTGGCCGCCACGGAGGCGGGCGGCGTTCCGACAGCGATTTTCTCCACAGGCCGCAGAGCGCGGTATTCCGTCCGCGCCGTCCCACTGTCCGCCACCTGCGCCACGCCGCCCCGCTCACTGTTCCACACGGGCCGCGCCCGGGTCGGCGCGGGCCGCTCCACCACAGGCGGCATCGGCCTGGACACCACCTTTTCGGCGGGCTTTCCCTCCTGCTCCCGGAACGTTTTGGCATCCATGCTCTGAAAGAAATCCTGCCGGGGATTCACCGTCTTTTCCACCGCCTTCGGGGCGGGCACCGGCGCGCCTCCGGCGGCCAGACAGTCCATGACGGTGTGGTACACCGCGTCGAAGACCTCCCGCTCCCGGGCGAACTTCACCTGAGTCTTGGCGGGATGGACGTTCACGTCCACCGCCGTCACCGGCAGGGTCACGGACAGGACGCAGCCGGGGAACTTCCCCTTCATGAGCTGATTGCGGTAGCCCTCCTCCAGCGCCGCCGTCAAAAGCTGGGACTTGATGAACCGGCCATTGACGAAAAACACCTGCATGGACCGGGACCCCCGGCCCAGAAGGGGCTGGGTCACAAAGCCCTTCACCGCCACCTCGCCGCCCCGGCCCTCCACCGGCACCAGAGACCGGGCAAAGTCCCGGCCCAGCGCGGCGTAAATGGCAGAGCTCAGCTTCCCGTCGCCGGGGGTGTGGAGGGCCTCCTGCCCGTCCTTGATGAATTTGAAGGAGATATCGGGATGGCTCAGCGCCAGAT
>CAZBYU010000400.1:0-1180 GCA_964496235.1 uncultured Oscillospiraceae bacterium
TCATCGTCGAAACCATGACCGACAACCGCAACCGCACCGCCGGTGAAATGCGCCACTATTTCGATAAATACGGCGGGAACATGGGTGCGGCAAACTGTGTTTCATGGTCGTTCGACCGCAAGGGCGTCATCGTTGTCGATAACGAGGACGAAGAGCTTGACGAGGATACCGTCATGATGGACGCACTCGATGTCGGCGCGGCTGACTTTGAGGCTGACGGCGAGGTTATGACCGTCTACACCGCGGAGGACGATGTTGCCTCCGTTGCCGACGCGCTGACCGCCAAGGGCTATAAGCTTCTTTCTGCTCAGGTCGAAATGCTTCCTCAGAACGGCTATATCAAGCTCACCAATGAGGACGAAATCAAGAACATGCAGAAGATGCTCGACATGTTTGAGGATAATGACGATGTTCAGAACGTCTGGCACAACTGGGAAGACGCAGAGTAATTGAATATCTTATAATCGGCGAACGGGAGGTGACCCCCTGCCGCCTGCTCAACAGGTCGGCGATGCAACAGCATCGCCGACCTGTTTGTTGCACATAGAAAGCGGATTATAACTGATAGTTCGCTTTTTCCATAGAACGATAGCCCCTAAACCCGACACTTGACATATCCGCAACTTGTTGCTATAATCCAATGCGTAACAAGTTACAGGTGCGTTGAGGGTGTATAATATGACCTACGATTATTTGATAAACAAGTTTTCAACTGACACCGAGAGCCGAAGAAAAGCCATTTTCAGCACATTGTTTATTGCGACAAACAAGCTCCAAACCCTGTTTGACAATCACATTCCGGAGCTTTCTTTGAAGCAGTTTATGCTGCTCTCGCTTGTCCGTCAGTCGAGTGACCGGCTCACCTTTACCCGCATGGGGGAGCTTTTGGGCTGTTCGAGGCAAAACATAAAAAAGCTTGCCGACGCTTTAATGAAAAAGGGCTTTATCACTATTCAACAAAGCCCGCATGATTCACGCGCAATGTGTATTTGCCCCACGGAAAAGGTGAATGCTTTTTTCAAAAACGATTTTTCACAGTATCAAGAGGAGCTTAAATACCTTTTTGAAGTCTATACCGACGACGAAATCAAAACCCTTTTTGTCCTTTTGTCAAAGCTGTATGCGGGAATCGAAAACTTGGAAAAGAGGATATGTGAAGATGAAGACGATAGTAATTTAT
>CAZBYU010000401.1:0-1163 GCA_964496235.1 uncultured Oscillospiraceae bacterium
GTATAAAGCGAGATAGTTCATCAGAAATGGAGAGTATTATGAACAGAAAATCATTTTTTAAGGGATTTGGCACCGGTGTGCTTTTTTCTTCACTGATATTAGGGATTTCGTTTACAATCCGTACATCTGATTCTTATGTTTCTTCCAGAGCAAAGGAATTGGGAATGGTATATGAGAATACGGAGGATTCAGAGCTGAATCTGGCTGACAGGTCAGCGTCAGAGGAGAAAGCGACAGTGACGGCTACTCCTTCGGCAAAGAAGAAAAAGGAGGCTGCTTCTGCAAAACCAAAGGAAACGGCAGCACCAACGCCGGCCGTGACTCCTGCCGTTACGCCGGATGCAAAGAAGCAGAGCAGCAAGAAAGAGGAAGCGGAGAAGACGAAGAAGGAGCTGCAGAAGGAAAAGGAAAAAATGGAGAGGGAAATCCGTGCGGAGAAAAAGAAGCTGACGATTTCTGCAGGTGACTGGTCCTCTGATGTCAGCAAAAGACTGCAGGATTTGGGAATCGTTAAAAGTGCCACAGATTTTGATAAGTACCTTAATGATCACGGTTATGCAAGTGCAATCAGTGCCGGGACATACGATGTGTCTATAGATGATACCTATGAACAGTTGGCAAAAAAGATTACCGGAAGATAAGGGGAAGTGCCGTAAAATATTGCTGTACAGATATAAGGAGAGGAAAAATGAGATTTCGTCCATGTATTGACATACATAATGGCGCTGTAAAACAGATTGTGGGAGGCAGCCTGTCAGATCAGGGAGACAGAGCAGTGAATAATTTCATATCAGAACAGGATGCGGCATTTTATGCGGCAAAATACAAAAAGGATGGTTTGACGGGAGGTCATATCATCCTTTTAAATGCAAGGGATTCTGCGTATTATGCAGCAGATGTGGAACAGGCAGAAAAGGCATTAAGGGAGTATCCGGGCGGATTGCAGATTGGCGGCGGGATGGATGAAACAAATGCAGGAAGATTTTTGGATGCGGGAGCATCTCATATCATTGTAACCTCCTATGTGTTTCGTGACGGAATGATTGATATGAACCGTTTAAAAGCATTGACACGAAAAATAGGAAAGAAGCATCTTGTGCTGGATTTGAGCTGTCGTTTTGTGACAGATGATTATTATATTGTAACAGACCGATGGCAGAAGG
>CAZBYU010000402.1:0-1156 GCA_964496235.1 uncultured Oscillospiraceae bacterium
GGTATCAATAGCAATCATAGTGACATCCGAGAACTTCAGTTCCACACATACCGTATCAAAGTTAAATTCGCAAGATAATAGGCAGTTCATAGTAAATCCTCCGTGATTTCAATGATTTTGAGATAGAAAAAGAACGATGTTAAGTCTTTCGACTCGACATCGTTCTTTTCGCAGTTTCTTTCCAATCCTGCAAGACAGATGCTGTAGAATAATGGTTTTTACGGAATTACTGTCTTATCGGTACACGAGAAACGAGCTGTCGCTTTTTGAGCAGAGCGCAATCTGCTCTGCAGTGGCACTCCGTAAGGGATTTGAACCCATGACCTTCTGGTCCGTAGCCAGACGCTATATCCAGCTGAGCTAACAGTGCATTTGATGTTTTTATATATTACATCATTCTCTCGAAAACGGCTGGATTATTTCAGCTTATTCTCTTCTATATTCTTGCAATGTGACAATATTCTTTTCCGTTTTCCGATGTCGATTTTTTAATTATTACGAGAAGTATTTGCTTGTATTCGTCGACGCACTGTGATAAAATAATATCCCGTAGATTTTTCAAATATCACTATGGGGGATTATTGAATATGACGGGTGTTTTGGGCTTCGACAACGACAAATACGTAAAGCTTCAGTCGCAGAACATACGTAACAGAATTTCCACCTTCGGCGGAAAGCTGTATCTTGAGTTTGGCGGCAAGCTGTTTGATGATTACCACGCCTCGCGCGTTCTGCCGGGCTTTCACCCGGACAGTAAGGTGCGAATGCTCCTCGAAATGCGAGATGAGGCAGAGATAGTGATTGCCATCTCCGCCGACGATATTGAGCGAAGCAAACACCGCGGCGACCTCGGCATCACCTATGACGATGATACACTTCGCCTTATTGACGCTTTCCGCGGGATAGGGCTGTACTTCGGCAGTGTGGTGCTGACGCATTTTCGCGGGCAAGCCGTGGCAGAGCAATTCCAGCGGCGGCTCGAAAGCCTCGGCGTGCGAGTATACAGGCACTATATTATCCCCGATTATCCGCAGAATGTACCCCTTATAGTGTCCGAGGACGGCTTTGGCAAGAACGATTATATAGAAACCACTCGTTCCCTTGTCGTCGTGACCGCTCCGGGTCCCGGCAGTGGAAAAATGGCCACCTGCCTCAG
>CAZBYU010000403.1:0-1154 GCA_964496235.1 uncultured Oscillospiraceae bacterium
CCCATAAGCTGCGCCTGAAGCTCACCCGTCTCCTCCTTCCAAACAATTTTCAACTCCGGCTCTTCCTCCTCCAATGTACGCAGCTGCGGCAGAAAGGAGTTTACACTACAATCCTCCGGAAGCTCCAGACGGTATGTCAGAACCGGCTCCAATATAGGAAGCTCTGCATCCTTTTCCTCCCCCAGCCACTGCCCTGCACACGTTTGTGACAAGCCCGTCACGGCGCAGATTGTACCGGCTGTCACTTTTTCCGCCGTCTCGTATCGTTCTCCTGAATACAAACGAATCTGGTTCACCTTTTCCTGCCATCTTTCCTGTCCCGCATGGTTCTCAAGAAGCTGCCTGACCTCTAGTACCCCGCCTGTCACCTTTAAGTATGTCAGACGCACATTTTTTTCATCCCTCGCTATCTTAAACACCTTTGCGCCAAAAGCATTCGCATACTGCGGCATTTTTGTATATGTAGAAACCCCCTCTAAAAAGGCTTCCACGCCCGTAAGCTTCAATGCCGAACCAAAATAGCACGGAAAAACGCTTCGTTTCTGAATCAGTGATGCTATCTGCTCATCAGAAAGCACCCCCTCCTCCAGATACTGCTCCAAAATTTCTTCATCACACATGGCAAGATTTTCATAGAAGGAAGCAGTCTCCCCGTCAAAGGAAATGCAATTTTCCGACAACTGTTCCTGCAGTTGCTGCAGCAACAACTCCTTTATCACGCCATCCTGATCCATTTTATTGACAAACACAAAGACCGGTATCCGGTAACGCTCCAGCAGTCTCCATAAAGTCAGCGTGTGTCCCTGCACGCCATCCGCGCCGCTAATCACAAGAATGGCATAATCCAGCACTTGAAGCGTCCGTTCCATCTCAGCCGAAAAGTCCACATGCCCCGGCGTATCCAGCAATGTCACCTCGCTGTCTCCCAACCGGAAAATTGCCTGCTTGGAAAAAATGGTAATTCCCCGCTCCCGTTCCATCTCATTCGTATCTAAATAGGCATTCCCGTTATCCACCCGTCCAAGTGTACGGATTACCCCGCTGTTATATAAAATCGCCTCTGATAATGTTGTTTTTCCGGCATCAACATGTGCCAATATCCCCACTGTTATTTTTTTCATTTATAACCTCATTGTATCCTGCTATCCCTATTG
>CAZBYU010000404.1:0-1150 GCA_964496235.1 uncultured Oscillospiraceae bacterium
CCACGGCCTCGCCGGTCTCCCACGCGATGAGAGAGCCTGTGCCGCGGCGGCTGATCTCGCCCTTGAACGGCTCATACCGCTCAAACACGCTTGCGAGTATGCCCTCGCCCTTGGTATCGGTCAAAAATTCGTTGCGATAGCCGAAAAGCCCACGCGACGGAACAAGGAACTCAAGCTTCACGCGACTGCCTACGGGGGTCATTTCCACAAACTCGCCCTTGCGTGCGCCGAGCTTTTCCATCACCGCGCCCATGAACTCACTCGGCACGTCGACCACGACGCGCTCTATCGGCTCACAGCTCTTGCCGTCTATCTCGCGGTAAAGCACACGTGGGGGAGACACCTGAAACTCATAGCCCTCGCGGCGCATGGTCTCGATAAGGATAGAAAGGCTCATCTCGCCGCGGCCGGCGACGTTGAAGCTGTCGGTACTGCTCTCTACATCGGTAACGCGAAGGGAAACGTCCTTGAGAGTTTCGCGCATGAGGCGGTCACGGATCTGGCGGGAGGTAACGAACTTGCCCTCGCGCCCGGCAAAGGGGCTGTCGTTGACGGAGAAAGTCATCTCCAGGGTGGGTGCGCCTATCTTAACGAAAGGCAGAGGCTCGACTGCACCCTTGGCGCAGATCGTGTCGCCGATGGTGACATCGCCTATGCCGCTCATGGCGATGATGTTGCCCGCACCGACCTCTGTCACGGGGACGCGGTTCAGCCCGTCGAATTCGTAGAGAGAAACCGCCTTGGCTTTGAGAGCGGGCTTGTCCGCATCATGGTAGTTGCATACCTCGATCTCGTCGTTTTGCTTTATGCGACCGCGCTCAATGCGTCCTATGGCGATACGACCGACGTATTCGTTGTAATCCACACTGCTGACAAGCATCTGGAAGGGGGCACTCTCGTCCATCTCGGGGGCGGGGATATAGTCGATAATGGTTTTGAAAAGAGGCTCGAGATCCGTGCCGACAACGTCAGGAGAGTAGCTGGCAGTACCCTGTCTGCCGGAGCAGAAAAGCATAGGAGAGTCAAGCTGCTCGTCGGTGGCGTTGAGATCCATGAGAAGCTCCAAAATCTCGTCCACGACCTCATGAATGCGCTGGTCGGGGCGGTCGATTTTGTTGACGACGACGATGACGCGGTGTCCAAGCTCAAG
>CAZBYU010000405.1:0-1146 GCA_964496235.1 uncultured Oscillospiraceae bacterium
CTCTCTTACCTGGTAGAAGCCGGTTACGTCCTCGTTAAGCTCGGGGAAATCCTCAAAGGTCTCGGGAGCGTTGATCTCGTAAGTAACCTTAACGTTCTTGAACTGTGCACCCGCACCCTTCGACCACAGACCGAAGCCGTCGCCGTTGTGACGTGTGGGAGTTGTGTGAACGAGCTGGCTATTGATATAGATCTTCGCTACGTTGTCCTTGACTACGAGCTTAAGATTAACATAGTCGCCTGCGGTGTAGAGATCACCCGAGCTCCTGTTAAATCCGTTCCAACCATAGCCGATATTATCCTCGATGCCATATCCTTGGAATGCAGGATCAAGGTCGATAAGATAATAGTTATCGCCGATGTTGTTCGAATTCCAACCTTCCTCGATCGTACCGTTCGCATTGGAGTCGGTTACGTTGAAGAGGAAGCCTACCTGTCCCTTTGCCGTCGAAATGTCTGCGGAGAGGGTGTAGTTCTGGTTTGCATTGAATGCCTGACCTGCATCGCCGAGCTGATAGTAGGTGCCCATGCCGCCGCCGAGATCGCCGGTTTCAGAGGTGAAGGTCTTGCCGTCAGCAGATACAGTCCACTCGCCGTTGATAGCGCCGACCTTATTGTCGGTTCTGCCGGTAGCGAATGTGCCTGCGCCGTTTGCTCTTGCACGACCGTAGAGGAGCTGTGCGAGCTGCTCGTCGTTATAAAGAACGTCAGACTCTGCATACTCAACGGTAGCTTGACATCCTGTAAGAAGTGTCTTCCAGCCGAGCCAGCCGTCAAATTCCTCGACAACGAAGTCTCTGGTAGATCCCCAGGACTTGATCTTCTCGCCGTTGAAGTAAACACTTACAACAAGCTTGCCGGGTGTGCCGTTTTCACCTGCGCCGCCGTAATACTCACCTGCAACGATGATGTTGATCTTCTGATTGAGGTAAGGAGCGAGCGGGAAATAGTTTCTGTTGTTAGACGTACAGAACTCGTTGCGTCCGGACCACCAAGGACCAAATACAAGAAGCTCATGCTCACCGGTGCCGACTTCTTCGGTTTCGTTGATGCCGACAGAGCAGCCGATCCAAGGCCAGCAGGTGCCGTCGCCGTTCGCATACTCGTGCGGTATGTAAGCGACGCCGTCCTCGTTTGCACCAAGGCT
>CAZBYU010000406.1:0-1134 GCA_964496235.1 uncultured Oscillospiraceae bacterium
GCATTCACATCCACATAAATCTTGCACGATTCCATGTAACCTCCTTTTATCCGAAGTAGCCATGAGGGTGAACCGTATGCTCTGCTTTCGCATCTACAGCTGACAGCATCTTATCAAAATACATCAGCCCACGTTGCACACTGTAAAATCCAAATCTGCGCCGGATATCGTCTACAGCCGTATCCACCTTCATCTGCTTTTCTCTAAATTCTACACTTGAGAACAAATCAATCTGTTCCCAATAATTATCATTTACAAGGTCGGCTCCTCTCACGCCTACGCTTCGAATCGGTTTCTGCCAAGTATAATTCTCCTGAAATAATCGGAATGCTTCCTCCGCTATCTCTCTCGTCACATTGGTTGCATGGTCAATCTTTCTCTGTCTGGTAAATGAAAACAGCTCATTATCCCGGACACTGATTTCCACCACTCGACACTTAAACCCATTTTCCCGTAGCCTTGCTGCTACACTCTCAGCTAATATGGTGAGAACAATCTTTACATCCTGCTCATTTACCAAGTCCCTCGGCGTTGTCGTACTGTTGCCTATGGATTTAATCGGTGCATGGGCATCCTCATACTTTACCGGCGAATCATCGTAACCATTTGCAAAAGCCCATAGGATATTTCCCATCTTGCCAAGCTGCGAATGTAATATCTTTTCATCCGTCCTGGCTAAATCTCCGATAGTTCTGATACCCAATTTCTGCAGTTTCGCCGAAGTACTGCGTCCCACATAAAGCAAATCGGATGCAGGCAGCACCCACGCTTTCCTCTGAAACTCATCCCGATACATCGTTGTTATTGCATCCGGTTTCTTATAATCGGAACCAAGCTTTGCATATATCTTGTTAAATGACACGCCAATGCTTACCGTGATTCCAAGCTCTGACTTCATGCGATTACTGATTTCCTGAGCAATCCTGTATCCATCCCCCTTGAGACTCACGCTGTCTGTTACATCCAGCCAGCTCTCATCAATCCCATAGGCTTCCTGTAAATCGGTATACTCTCCATAAATCTCATGCGCCATCTTGGAAAATCGAAGGTATAAATCCATTCTCGGTGAGATAAAATTGATTTCCGGACAAACCTGCTTTGCCTGCCAGAGTGCCATGCCTGTCTTCACACCGT
>CAZBYU010000407.1:0-1132 GCA_964496235.1 uncultured Oscillospiraceae bacterium
TAATAAGATAGAATGGAGGAACTATTATGGGAATGACAATGACACAGAAGATTCTTGCAGCACATGCAGGTCTGGAATCTGTAGAGGCAGGTCAGCTGATTGAGGCAAACCTTGATTTGGTGCTTGCCAATGATATTACGGGGCCGGTTGCAATCCATGAGGTTGAAAAGCTCAACAAAAAGACGGTATTTGATAAGGACAAGGTGGCATTGGTGCCGGATCATTTTGCACCGAATAAGGACATCAAGTCTGCGGAGCATTGCAAATGCGTCAGAGAATACGCAAAGGAGCATGATATTACCAACTATTTTGAAGTGGGTCAGATGGGAATTGAGCACGCACTTCTTCCGGAAAAGGGCTTAATCGTCGCAGGTGAGACTTGTATCGGCGCAGATTCACATACCTGTACATACGGAGCGCTGGGTGCTTTTTCTACAGGTGTTGGAAGTACGGATATGGGTTGCGGCATGATTACGGGGCAGGCATGGTTTAAGGTTCCGGCAGCAATCAAATTTGTGCTTACCGGAAAGCCGTCTAAGTGGGTAAGCGGTAAGGATGTTATTCTGCATATTATTGGAATGATTGGTGTAGATGGTGCTTTATACAAGTCTATGGAGTTTACTGGAGACGGCGTGGCAAATCTTTCTATGGATGACCGTTTTACGATTGCAAATATGGCGATTGAAGCCGGTGCCAAAAATGGTATTTTCCCGGTTGACGATAAGACGATTGCATATATGGAGGAGCATTCAACAAAGAAATATACGGTTTATGAGGCAGATGAGGACGCAGTATATGATGCGGAATATACGATTGATCTGAGCAAGCTGGAGCCGACAGTAGCATTTCCGCATCTTCCGGAAAATACAAAAACGGTTTCTGAGGCAGGAGAGGTTGCGATTGATCAGGTGGTTATCGGCTCTTGTACCAATGGACGTATTGAGGATTTGAGGACGGCAGCGGAAATATTGAAGGGACGCAGAGTAGCGGACGGACTTCGTGTAATCGTGATTCCGGCAACTCAGGCAGTGTATATGCAGGCAATCGAGGAAGGACTGGTACAGACCTTTATCAATGCGGGAGCGATTGTAAGCACTCCTACGTGCGGTCCGTGTCTGGGAGGTTATATGGG
>CAZBYU010000408.1:0-1130 GCA_964496235.1 uncultured Oscillospiraceae bacterium
AGACCGACCCCGGCTTTGCCGGCAACACCGCCACCAACGCCACCAAGCCCGCCACCCTCGAAACCGGCGCAGAGATCAAGGTTCCTCTGTTCATCGAGGTCGGCGAGAAGATAAAGGTCGACACCCGTACCGGCGAGTATCTCAGCCGCGCATAATAGCCGCATCGGCATAATACGTTCACCAAAACGCGATACAGGGAGGCTCTTTGTCGAGTCTCCCTTAAATAAACCGAATGAAACCCCGTCAAACTATATGAGGAGGCTTATATCATGACTGTTGTTGAGCAAGCTGCATATTTGAAAGGACTCACCGAGGGCTTGGGCATGGAGCAGGATTCCAAGGAAGGCAAGCTTTGGGGTGCGCTGTGTGAGCTGTTGTCCGATATGGCTCATGAGATCGAGGATCTTCAAGCCACCAGCCTCGACTATGCCGACGTTCTCGACGAGATGACCGAGGAGCTGACCTATCTTGAGGAGCTGACGTGCGACCTCGACATGATCGACGACGATGATGACGATTTTGACGAGGATGACTCCCGTGCCTGTTGCGGCGGTCGCTTCGGCGCATGCCTGTGCGACGAGGACGATTACGAGTATGACGATGAAGATGAGGATGACGAAGAGCTTGAATACGACGGCGTTCTCTACGATGTCACCTGCCCCACCTGCGGAGAAGAGATAACCTTCGACGAGGACACGCTCTCCGCCGGCTCTATCACCTGCCCCGAATGCGGCGAGGAGCTTGAGTTCGACCTCGACGCGGACGAAGACAAGGGCGAGTAAAAGCCGAAGCGTAAGACAAGGGCGAGTAAAACAAATATAAGCATGTAAAACACCGGTGCAGCTCCGAACGAGCCGCACCGGTGTTTTGTTATTTCGTCACTTCTTCAATTTTCCCGGGCTGATGCCGAAGCTTTTCGTGAATGCACGGTGGAAGGTGGAGTAGTCGGCAAAGCCGCTGTCGAGAGCGGCCTTGTTGGCGTTCACGCCCTCGCGGATAAGCCGCGCGGCATACATCAGCCGCTTTTGCCGGACATAGGCATGCACCGTGCTTCCGGTCTGCGCCTTGAAAAGGCGCATGAAATGGTAACGGCTGAGATATACGCGCTCTGCAAGCGCGTCCACACTGAG
>CAZBYU010000409.1:0-1129 GCA_964496235.1 uncultured Oscillospiraceae bacterium
GCCCATGATGACACCGCGCGTGGGGAAGTCGGGCCCTTTTATATGCTGCATAAGGTCACTGAGTGTGGCATCGGGGTTTTCCAGCACACACACACAGGCGTTTATGACCTCGGTGAGGTTATGCGGCGGGATATTCGTCGCCATGCCGACGGCGATACCCGACGAGCCGTTAACAAGTAAGTTCGGAAAGCGCGAGGGAAGCACACGCGGCTCTTTCCGCGTCTCGTCGAAGTTCGGATCCCAGTCGACAGTATCCTTCTCGATATCGCGGAGCATCTCGTTTGATATCTTCGACAGGCGTGCCTCGGTATAACGGTAGGCGGCAGGAGGGTCACCGTCGACAGAGCCGAAGTTGCCGTGTCCGTCGACGAGCATATAGCGCATGGAGAAGTTTTGCGCCAGGCGCACCATCGCGTCATACACGGAGCTGTCACCGTGCGGGTGATAACGACCCAGCACGTCACCGACGCAGGTCGCGGATTTCTTAAAAGGCTTATCGGAGGTGAGGTTGTCTTCATAGAGTGCGTAGAGTATGCGGCGGTGGACGGGCTTAAGCCCGTCGCGCACATCGGGCAACGCACGACCGACAATAACGCTCATCGCATAGTCGATGTAGCTTGTCTGCATTTCGCTTACAAGGTCGGATTCGGTTATCACCTGATTCGGGAACGCAATGTCCTCCGGCTTATAGTCTCTTTTATGTGCCATTGTAATTAATATTCCTCCTTATACGTCGAGATTGACAACGTACTTGGCGTTTTGCTCTATCCACTCTCGCCGCGGCTCGACCTCCTCGCCCATCAGCACCGTGAACACCTGGTCGGCGCGGATAGCGTCGGCAAGGGTGATACGGCGGAGTGAGCGGGTTTCGGGGTCCATGGTAGTCTCCCACAGCTCATGCGGGTCCATCTCGCCCAAGCCCTTGAAGCGGGAGATGTCGATCTTTACGCCGGGGTTATCCCCGCGCATTTCCGCGCTTATCTTATCGCGCTCCTCGTCCGAGTACGCCACACGCTGTTGCTTGCCGCGAGATAGCTTATAAAGCGGCGGCACGGCGGAATAGACGTAGCCGTTTTCTATGAGCGGGCGCATATAGCGGAAGAAGAAGGTCAAAAGCAGGGTTCTGATA
>CAZBYU010000410.1:0-1126 GCA_964496235.1 uncultured Oscillospiraceae bacterium
TTTTTTTCGGATTTATCAAGTTCTTGCATATTAGACAAAATCACGCTATAATCTTTGATGTTAAGCGGCGGTTTATTGTCATTTTGCATAGCGAGTTTTTTGAGAAAAACGAGCTTATGCCGACATTATCGTACGGAAAAGACTTAATTACAGGCACGAGGTCAAAAATGGAGTACATTTGCAATGATTGTCCGAGAAAATGCGGTGTTTTACGCGGCGACGACACCACCGGCGGTATGTGCGTCTCCCCTGCCCTGCCGCGTATTGCGCGAGCCGCACCGCACTACGGCGAAGAGCCGTGCATCAGCGGCACACGTGGCGCGGGAACGATATTTTTCACAGGGTGCAATCTCCGATGCGTTTATTGCCAAAACCGCGAGATAAGCCGCGGACATGGAGGCAAGCGAGTAGACGCGCGTGAGCTGTGCGATATAATGCACAGGCTTTGCGACAAGGGAGTACACAACATCGAGCTTGTAACGCCGACGCACTATGTGCGGGTGATAGCAGAGGCGTTGGAGAGCGCGAAGCTGAGCATACCGGTGGTATGGAATTCATCGGGCTATGACAGCGTGGAGACCCTGCGTCGGCTGGACGGGCTTATACAGGTATACATGCCGGATTTGAAGTATCTGCATGCGGATATCGCGCGGCGTTACAGCGCGGCGGCGGATTACCCTGAGGTGGCAACGACGGCTATACTCGAGATGTTCCGACAGCGTGGAAAGTATGTTCTCGACGAGGACGGAATGCTGACCTCTGGTGTGTTGATACGGCATTTGATTCTGCCCGGACAGGAGGAGAACAGCATGTCGGCAATAGATTTCATCGAGCGTGAATTTGCGCCGGGAGACGTGCTTTTCTCCTTGATGAGCCAATACACGCCTATGCCCGGGCTTGATAAGTTCCCGGAGCTTAAAGGACGCGTGGATAGCACGGTGAACAACGCACTGATAAAATATATGCGGCAATGCGGCATAAGGGACGGGTACTGGCAGGAGGGAAGCTCGGCAACGGCGGAGATGATACCCGCGTTTGACGGAACGGGCGTGTAAAAGTAGCTTTTTGCCTTGACAAAAGGCGGGGTTTGTCGGATAATTGAAGCATAATACCACAGGCGTAATTA
>CAZBYU010000411.1:0-1125 GCA_964496235.1 uncultured Oscillospiraceae bacterium
AACATCCAGATACACATGCAGTGCTGCCGGCCATATCAATGTCAAAACCTTCGGCTTTGACTGCTCTTCCTCATCAAGAGAAGCGGCAACAATCTTTCCCGCCATAACTGCGGCAACAGAAATCATTTCCTGCTTTACCTCGTCTCTGACCTTGCTCTTTTCCAACTCCACCTCACGATTCGCTCTTTCAAGAACTCTCACTGCCTCTTCCTTTGCCGCAGAAACAATTTCCGTTTCCTTCTTCTGCGCCTTCTTACGTGTCTGAGTCAGAATCCCTTCGGCTTCCCTGCTGGCATTCTTCAGCTTTTCATCGTATTCTGCCTTAAACTGCATTGCCTCTTCCTTTTCACGGGCAGCCGTATCCATCTGCTCACGGATTCCCTCCTGTCTCTTCTGCAATAAATTCCTTGCAGGATTAAAGAGTAAATATGACAGCAGTACAAACATCGCAAACATCGCAAGTATGGTAATCGCCGAATCAACCAGAAGCTGCGGGTCTAAGCCAAATATATAGTCTCCCAGAGCATCGCCGGCTAAAGCAACCTTTATTACACTCACCTGATAGCCTCCTTTCTGTAATTAGCGCACTTATCCTGCTTTTTCTGCGCTCATTACAGCTTTCCAATCAGAGGATTTGCAAATAACAGAATCAACGCAACAACCAATCCATAAAGACCTGTTGTCTCTGCTACAGCCTGTCCCAAAAGCATAGTCGACATAATGTCACCTTTTGCGCCCGGATTACGTCCTACTGCAGATGCGCCATAGCCCGCTGCAATACCCTGACCTACACCCGGACCGATACCTGCAATAAGTGCAAGTCCGGCACCAATCGCAGAACCCATTAATACTAAACCCTGATCTGATATATTCATTCTTATATCCTCCTTAAAATAAATGTAAATTACTATAAACTGCATTTTCACGGTTTATAACCGTTCTCTGCCGCCTGCAGAGCTGAAATTTGAACCATTCGTGTCATTCTCACATTATACCTCGTCTCCTATTGCATCCGAAACAAAACACATCGTCAGCATACAGAATACATACGTTTGAATTGCCCCTGAAAAAACATCCAGATACACATGCAGTGCTGCCGGCCATATCAATGTCAAAACCTTCGGC
>CAZBYU010000412.1:0-1117 GCA_964496235.1 uncultured Oscillospiraceae bacterium
AACAAGCCGTGCAGACCCTGTGCGCCCTTGCACTGGAGCTGGTCATACATCATGACCATGTCGCAATTGAACTTCTCTTTGTACTCCCACAGCTCAAAGAAGTGCTTCATACCGCCGACTGCCATACGACGCATCGGAGCCCACATATGATACTGTGCCATATCTTCAAGGCAGTTTTCGTAGGTGTCGGTGCGTATGGTCATGTCAAACATGAGAGAGTCCATATTGATGATGGTGTTGAGACCCCAGCAGTTGTACGCCCAGGTACACCAGTTGGAGAAGTACAGCGGCGCACACGACCATGCGATGACGCGGTGTCTGGTGTTGGGGAAGGAGTTGATCTTCTTCTCAACACACTTGTTGAGTATCTTGCGGACCTTTGCGTCGACCTCGTGCCAGATGGGACGGTCGCCGTACTGGGTCTGGTAGATGCGGTAAAGTGCCTGAGCGACACCGTTGATGGGATAGTAGCTTGTATTCGCCGCAACTTCCCACTTCTCCCACTCGAACTCCTGAAGCTTGTTCTGAGCCTCAAGATGCTCTTTGAGGACATCCCAATTGAACGGAACGCCGGTCTGCTCTTCGATGAAACGCCAGCACTCCTCAATCTCTGCCATGCAGTGCTTCTTGACCAGAGGATCGTCAAAGAGCATGGGCATAGGGAGGGAGAAAAGCGGTCTGTCGAAGAACCAGTCCTGCAGAGTGGAGGTGGCGACGGAAGCGTCGCAGGCCTCGTTGCAGGTGATAGTCAAAGGGGCGTAATCGGGCATATCGTCCAAAACGAAGAGTCCGGATTCTGCCTGGCACATCGGACACGGGTCACCGGGCAGACCGATGGACTGAACCGCGTCAATGTAGTTGAGAACGGTGTGGGAGTTAACGTGGCAGGTGACGAAGTAGGGGATCATCTCCATGGGGACGTTATCAAACTTGTCTCTCCAAGGATAGAAGATGCCGCCCCAAACAGTCTCGTTATGGGCAATAGTGTGATAGAACGCGTCGTTCTTCTTGCCGCCGTGGAGATTGGTATCAGCCACGAACATACGCATGAACTGAGTGATAGTGGCGTTGACCATGGCGCGATAGTGCCATGCGGAGGCCTTCATCGCCTCGCCGC
>CAZBYU010000413.1:0-1115 GCA_964496235.1 uncultured Oscillospiraceae bacterium
TAGAATATCGTACCACAGACAAAGGTTACACAGTATTTTATGACACAGCAACAGGCAGAGTTTACTACACAGGTATGAGACTTCCAATAGGTAACAGCTGGATTGAAAGCGAATCAGGTTCGGAAGTAGTAATAGGTCAATACATACTTGATAATGATAATATAAATAACATGTATGATATTACCTATGCAGAGTACCAAGAACTCCTCGGCACCTACGCAGGCGATTAATCAACACCAAAAACCAAAATAAGCACCCAATAGTTTAAAGGACACCCACATCCCAGTGAGTGTCCTTTTTCTATGCCCTCCTCTAAATTAAGAATAAAATTTATTTTTCATCAAATTAAGGAGGAGCAACATGAAAAAGTCAATTCCAAGCAATTCAAAAATATCACACACAATACTATGTATGATATTTTCAATATTGTTTATTTTTACAGCATTAAAATTTTCATCCCCACTCACAGCCTATGCCGAAGGTGACGAGAGTGAAAATAATGACCCCGGAGGTGAACAAGTCCATTGGCTGGGAGAAGTAGACGCAGGAGGCATGGATTATGTATACATTCCAGGAAAAATATACTGGGGTGGCTCAATCTCCAGAACAGGTTTATTATTTTACTGCGTAGACAGATGGCGATTGTACCATCAAAAAGCTCTATTACACACAAAAGATAGCATCAGATGGCACCATAATAGAGGAAGCCACAGATTACCATGCTTATACCCGAACCGGCACCACAGCTTACATCTCCATAGATGCAGAGGAAGGCTATGAGATAGAAGGTTGGAAGGCATCATCATCTAACAGAAGTCTCAAGCAAAAATCAGATTACGCAGCAGTAAGCCCAGTGCTCCACAGCGGAGATTCAGCAGAAGAAATACTCCTCGACAAAGATACTGGCGAAAAATTCCTATATATCCTATATAAGAAAACCGAGATAGAAGAGAATCCACAACAAGATTATGACTTCCGCCTCGAGCAATCCCAAATAACCAAGCGCGTAACATTCCTAGAGGGTACGGGTCCAGCCAACACACCAAGTTTAATTAACCACAATTTTAAATGGAAAGCCTCAGCCCCAACCACCACATCCTGTAAAGCCCATGGTG
>CAZBYU010000414.1:0-1112 GCA_964496235.1 uncultured Oscillospiraceae bacterium
GCGACAGGCAGTATACCGCCGTTCGCATCGGCGCGATAAACGACGAGACCAAGCACATGCTCGATCATTTCGGCTTTGAGCCGCCCATGTTCATAAAAAATATGCGTACTCAGGTGCGTGACCTTGATTTTGACCGCCCTCCCGAGCTGAACTGCTCCGTCACGGTCGATCTCGCCTGGCGCACCATGCGCGCCGGGGATATCGCCACCATGCCCATCGTCAATGATGACGGCTCGCTCTACGGCATGCTCTCCGCCGGTGACATTGCCACCTATGATATGGAGACCATCACGCGTAGCTATGTAGACGAGCTGCCGATATTCAATCTTCTGAGCGTTCTGGAGGGTCGACTGGTCAACGAATGCAGCAGTCTTGTCGACTCTGTGTCCGGTGATGTTGTGATTTCTCTCCCCCAGTCGTTTGAAGACCCCGCGCTTATCCGCCCCGAAACCATTCTCATCTGCGGTGACCAGCCCGATGTCATCGACAACGCACTTGCCCACGGCGTAAAGTGCCTCATCATCTGCCAGGCGGACATCAGCCCCAACCTTGCCGATAGCCACTCTCCCACCTGCATCATCTCCACCCCGCTCGATGCGCGGCAGGTCTCCCGCCTCATTTTTCAGGCGATCCCCATTGAGCGCGTGTGCAAAACCGTCACGGACAGCGTTGTCTGCTTCCATCTTGACGATTATCTCGACGATGTGAAAGAGGTGCTTACTAAGAGCCGTTTCCGTTGCTACCCGGTGCTGGACGAAGACGAACACGTCGTCGGTACACTCTCCCGCTTCCACTTGCTCAATCCCCGGCGCAAGCAGGTCGTGCTTGTCGACCATAACGAAGCCTCGCAGTCTGTCAGCGGTCTCGACCAGGTGGACATTCTCGAGATCATCGACCATCACCGTCTTGCCGATATTCAGACCCGCCAGCCCATCTCGGTGCGAAACGAACCTGTCGGAAGCACCAACACCATCATCACCGCCATGTATCAGGATCACGGCGTTATGCCCTCCCCGCACATGGCAGGGCTTATGGCGGCGGCGATACTCTCCGACACGGTCATGTTCAAATCACCCACCTGCACCAAGCGCGACATCGCCATGGCGGAGCGT
>CAZBYU010000415.1:0-1109 GCA_964496235.1 uncultured Oscillospiraceae bacterium
GACAACAAGTCCGATACAGCCGTTGTCCCCGTCCGCATAGCCGGTGTAATCCTTAAGATCGAGCGTGTAGGAGATCGCAAAGTGTCTCAGCGTGACCTTCCACTGCTTTGCGTTCGCATAGTGAGTGTACGCGGAATTGATCGGCTGCGATGCGTCAATCACGCCGTCGAAATCGTTAAATGCAGTACAATCGAGCGGCATGTCCGACTGTGTGAACTTGCCGACCGCATCGGTGCAGCAAAGCTTGGTCGCATATCCGAGCTTGCCGTCAAATTTGCGATCGTTCGAGGGTTCATTGTAAACAAATTCGTCAGCACCGCCCCAAAGCGTGATCTGTCTGCCGTTGAGATAAGCCTTGAGACGAAGCGTCTTGCCGCCTGTGTAGCCCTTCTCGTTCATGTACGAGCCGACCAGCATGATCGTCACCGACTGACCGACATAGGAAGAAATGTCGCAGCTTCTGTTTTCGGACCCAAAACCGACACTCCACCAAGGGCCGAATGCGAGAGTCGGAGTGCTGCCGAGACCGACCTGTTGCGGATCTTTGGTGCTGCTCTTGGTTCCCCAGGCGTTAATATCATGAGGGATGAACACGCATCCGTTATTCTCGTCTCCGCCGAGAATAAGTCCGCAACAACCGTTGTGTTGGTGCCATTGCTGTTCATATTCTTTTTTCAGCGTCATAGTGTATGAGACCGCAAAATAATTGCGCTTTACACGCCACTCATCGACCTCAGGCTCAACCTTGCACCAATGATCGTCGACATTGTTGCTCGCGGCAACATAGAGGGGATTGTAATTCGTTCTGTCCCACGGATTGCTGCTTCTGTCATTTGCGAACTCGTTGTTATAATCATACGAATACAACCCGTACGCGGGACGGATGTCGATCTCGGGGTCCGAGAAATTGTGCTCGCCCGATCGATCGGTACTGACAGCAACAGCCGGAAGAATAGCCGTCGCCGCTACCGTCACCGCCGCCAACATGACCGATACGGCTCTTTTAATGTATACCTTGAAATTAACATGATTCATGGGGTTCAATAACTCCTCTTTTTATTTACCTCTGATCGAGGATCGTTTCGATAAATATCCATTTATAATTATAC
>CAZBYU010000416.1:0-1107 GCA_964496235.1 uncultured Oscillospiraceae bacterium
ATAGTGTGCATATTCATGCCTAATAACATCGATTGCACAGGCTTCCGGAACATCGCTATTAAAAAACAATAGCGAAAATTTTAACTTCTTTTCCTTAGGGTAATACATCCCAAGTGTACATCTGGTCATTGAAAACTCAATATCAAGTTCTGCACCCACTAAATCTATGCCCTGGGATCTTTTCACCATCTCATCGAGTCTTCTTAACTCTTTTCTAAAATCCTCTTCAGCCCAGCTTTTTGTTATGCTTGACATAAAAACACTCCTCAGCTCATTTATGAATAAAACGAACCTGAAGAGTGTTTTTCGCAAGCCACAAAACAATCTAGTATTTTGCCGACTGATAATCGTGTGCTCTGTAAGCTTAGGTTATTTTCGAATATTCACTTTTCATAACATTCAATTTTTGAAGCGTGGGATGCCCAACAGTGTACACTTTTTCCGCAACCATATATGCCTGTTCAACTAATTGCTTAACCATGTCATAGTTTTTCGCAACAACATAACACTCAATGAGCTCAACTAACACATCCAAGGAACGTGGATTCCTATCGGAAAAATACTTCAAATAAATACTATATGCTGCTTCAAGGTTAACAATTGCATCTTGAATTTCACCTAAAGCTTTCTTAAACATTGCACACTGTCTATGATACCCAGCTTTATCGGTGTCTGATGGTTCTCCGGACTCGAAAATGAATTGATCAACTGCACTTTTATAAATTCTGATATTCTCTTCAATTGACAAAGTAGGTGTTTCCTTGTATATGGTCGTGCCATCTTTATCACAATCATATACCGTGTTGTTTCTTAGATTGAATCTGTGGATTTGAATCTTTTTGTCAGAATACTTTGAGTAAACAATACCCAAAGCAAGAGTCAATATCTCTTCTCCGCCGGTAATATCAAAAACACAATCATCGTAGGTTTCAACTATTTCCGAAAGCACCTCAACCGCAGCGTCCAAGTTGCTCTTGGATACGGTTTCAAACAGAGACTCTATATTCTGTCCTCTGTCTGAGAATACACGCTGATAATTAGCAATATGCTTTTTCATGAGCTTCGCATTGTCGCCTATATATAACCCGATCCGGTATATATGTAAGG
>CAZBYU010000417.1:0-1104 GCA_964496235.1 uncultured Oscillospiraceae bacterium
CTTCGGCTCTACAGCCAGCTGGACTTTTTGCAGGAAATGCTGCTGGCCGATCCGGCGCAGCCGAGCGAGCCTCTTGCGCGTGTGACCGAGCAGCTGCTGCATACCAAAAAGGCGCAGGGAACCCTGACAAGGGACGATGTGCTGGAGGCAGAGCGCGCACTGGCCTGCTACAGCGCTTCGGCCAAGCAATATCGCCTGCATCTGGTTTCCCACGCGCACATCGATATGGATTGGCGCTGGGGCTGGGAGGAGACCGTCGGCATCGTGATCGATACGCTCCAGACCAGACCATGCTGAAGCTGCTGGAAGAATACCCCGAATTCATCTTCAGCCAGTCGCAGGCCTCCGTCTATGAGATCGTGGAGCGCTACGCGCCGGAGCTTCTGCCGAAGATTCGCCGCTATATCCGCGAAGGGCGCTGGGAGGTGCTGGCCTCAACGTGGGTGGAGGCGGACAAGAACCTCTCCGGAACGGAGGCGATGGTGCGCCATATTCTCTATACCAAGAGATATCTTTCCACGCTTCTGGGCATAGACCCCGACTCGCTGCAAATCGATTTTGAGCCCGATACCTTTGGCCACAGCCGCAATGTTCCGGAGGTGCTGGCCGGGGGCGGCATCCGCTATTACTACCACTGCCGGGGAAATGACGACGAGGAGCTGTACCGCTGGCGTGCGCCCTCCGGTGCGGAGGTTCTGGTGATGCGCGATCCCCAGTGGTACTATCTCAAGCAGACGGATTACCAGATCTGCTGGCACGTCCCGTCCTTCTGCGCGCGCAATCACACAAAATCCGCCCTGCGCTTCTACGGCGTCGGCGACCACGGCGGCGGCCCAAGCCGCCGGGACATCGAGCGGATCCGGGATATGCAGACCTGGCCGCTGCTTCCGACGATGCTGTTCAGTACGCTCGGCTCCTTTTTCCGCGAGGCCGAGGAGGCACGCACGCAGCTCCCGGTCGTGGAGCGCGAGCTGAACTTCGTCTTCACCGGCTGCTACACAGCGCAGTCGCGCATCAAGCAGGCAAACCGCTACGGAGAGGATCGGCTGTATGACAGCGAGGCCCTTTGTGCCATGGCGCGGCTTGCCGGATGCTCCCTCACGG
>CAZBYU010000418.1:0-1097 GCA_964496235.1 uncultured Oscillospiraceae bacterium
TCACTGTATAATGCCATGGTTCAAATCTCCTTTGTGTTTATATATGTATGAATTGAAGTCAGATAAGATGGGGGCGTTCGCCCTTTTCAAGCTCGTCCCACACGGGAGACATGTTACGCAGATAATCTACCACACGCGGCACGACGGAGATGATGTGGTCTATCTCCTCCATGGTGTTGTATTCGCCGATGGACAGACGCAGAGACCCGTGTGCGACCTCGTGCGGAAGACCCAAACTGAGCAGAACATGGCTCGGGTCGAGAGAGCCGGAGGTACACGCAGAGCCGGAGGAGGCGCATATGCCGTTCATATCCAGCATCAGCAACAGGCTCTCGCCCTCAATGCCCTCAAAGCACATGTTCACCGTGCCGGGTACATGGTGGTCGAGACTGCCGTTTATCTTGCTGTGCGGAATCTTGGAAAGCTCGGTGAAGAGCTTGTCACGCATGGGGATTATCTTGGCGTTGTTCTCTTCCATGTGTTCGCAGGATTCCTTCAACGCCGCGGCGAGCGCGACTATCCCGGCAACGTTCTCCGTTCCGGCGCGTTTGCCGCGCTCCTGTGAACCACCCTCGATGAGATTAAAGAGCGGGACGGACTTCTTTGCATACAGCACGCCCACGCCCTTCGGCGCGTGGAACTTGTGACCGGACATGGAGAGCATGTCAATGCTCATGCTCTGCACGTCGATGGGCATATGCCCGGCGGCTTGCACGGCATCGGTGTGGAAAAGCACACCGTGTTCGCGGCAGAGTGCGCCGATCTCGGCAATGGGCTGAACCGTGCCTATCTCGTTGTTGGCGAACATCACCGTGACAAGGCAGGTGTCCTCGCGCAGGACGCGTTTGACATCATTGAGGCGGACAACGCCGTCTTCATGCACGTCCAAAAGCGTTATCTCGTAACCCTCTTTTTCAAGGCGGGATAGCGCGTGAAGCACGGCGTGGTGTTCAAAGGCGGTGGATATAATGTGCTTTTTGCCCTTTTTCGCGCCGAGGCGCGCGGCGGAGAAGATGGCCTGATTGTCTGCCTCACTGCCGCCGGAGGTAAAATAGATTTCGCGGGGGTCTGCGTTTATGCACGCGGCAACTGTCGCG
>CAZBYU010000419.1:0-1097 GCA_964496235.1 uncultured Oscillospiraceae bacterium
CGCCAGAGTCATTCCCGGACGCAGCTTCATTCCTCTCCCTATCGGGAGAGGAATGAAGCTGCGTCCGGGAATGACTCTGGCGATTGAACCGATGGTCAATGCCGGAAAATATGAAATCTGGCTGCTGGAGGACGATTGGACTGTTGTAACCAGAGATTCTGCAAAATCGGCACATTATGAAAATACGGTTTTAATCACGGAGGGTGAGCCGGAGCTTTTGTCTTATCGGGAAAATTTGGCATAGCCGTTTTTGCGGAATTGGAAAATGTTCGTATGTCTGATGTGCAGAGACATCAGTGCGGACAGTGCCGTTTTTCTATAAATATGATATGTATTTTGGCAGATATGCCAACAGGAAATGGAGGAAAAAATGTCTAAAGAAGATGTAATTGAAATTGAAGGTGTTGTTGTGGAGAAGCTTCCAAACGCAATGTTTAAGGTTGAGCTTGAAAATGGTCATCAGGTGTTGGCACATATCAGTGGAAAGCTTCGTAAGAACTTTATCCGCATTTTGCCGGGTGACACCGTAACAATGGAAATGTCTCCGTATGATTTAACAAAGGGACGTATTACATGGAGAGATAAATAAAAGTGAGGGCATCCGCAGAGGTGCCCTTTTGGCTGACCGGAAAGTGTTCCGGTACAGCAGAGAAAGAGAGGAAGCATTATATGAAGGGCAATGATATTACGTTTGGAGAAATATTGAAACGTGTTCGTGATACGGCTCCTTTGATACACAATATTACAAATTATGTTACGGTAAATGATGTGGCAAATGTACTTCTTGCGTGCGGAGGCAGCCCTATTATGTCGGATGATATCGGGGAAGTGGAGGATATTACGGCAATCTGCAGCGGTTTGAATATAAACATAGGTACGCTGAATCAGCGTACAATTCCGTCAATGTTTGCAGCAGGAAAAAGGGCGAATGAGCTGAATCATACGGTTCTTTTGGATCCGGTTGGAGCAGGGGCGAGCCGCCTTCGGACGGAAACAGCAAATAGTCTGTTGGAGAAGGTTCGTTTTGCGGCAATCCGTGGAAACATATCAGAGCTTAAAGCACTGATATTTGGAAGCGGAAGTACAAGAGGTGTAGA
>CAZBYU010000420.1:0-1093 GCA_964496235.1 uncultured Oscillospiraceae bacterium
CCGAATGATTTGCTTAACCTCATCTTCAGAAATATTGACCTTTTTGGCAATATCTCTGGTAGGAAGGTGCATGTCGAAAAAGTATACTTGAATCATACCTTCGATCTTACCTTGAATTATACCCTTTTTGATGCCTTCATTTTCAAGCTGTTCTGCTACGTCGCACATTTTAACCTTACCCCCTTCATGTTGTTTCAGCTGCGAGGAAATCCTGCTGTATCGCGAATCTCCTGAAAAAGCAGCAAAGAAATCAGTTACCTCTGCCGGATGTTGCAGAAGAGTTTCATCTTTCCGGATAGCTTCGCCAAGAATACCAAGTCGCTTGTATTTGAAAAATCTAGCAACTGCCTTGAAATCACTTTGAAATGAATCAATGACGGAATCATCCAAGTAAGCGATGTCGAATACCGGAACGGAATAGTTCGGCACATATGGTGCCAGCGTATTGTTTACACCAACTAACTCGTGTATACTCTTTGGTACATTCCACCTTTTATCCGTCATGTTAAGGACAATGGTGATAACAGGTGAGAATCCTTTCCCATCCAGCGATTGTTGTCGATAGGTGGCTGCATCGTAACTCATGATTCTGACAGGAATCTCAGGATCAAGTGAAGCCTGATTCTCGATGCCGTAAGAACTGATGACCATACAGGTATTGTCTGCATACTGTTTAAATACATCCCTGCGTTGATCATGCATTTTTCCCGAATCTGCCTTATATACGGATTCGGTCGGACCAGCCTGCAACAGTTCTTTTTCCAAAACAGGATTTTGGAAAAGCAGAACATTAAAAATGTCTGCGAAAACGTCGCTGTAGTCCTCCAGCAATTTGCCGGTCAAGTCTTTTTCTGCCATTTAGTAAAATCCCTCCTTTGCTCTGCTCCAGAAAGAAGGACACAGAAAAAGCAGTGACGCTGTATTCCGAATCCCTCTGCTGTAAGCAGGAATCGGAACAGTCGTCCCGAAAAAATAAATAAGAAATTATACATATTATATCAATATAAGTAAAAAAATGCAACGCTAACCCGTCAGTTCGATAGTGTAAACTGTTCTTCGGAAAAATATGAGCAGACCAGCTCCTTGATAATTT
>CAZBYU010000421.1:0-1091 GCA_964496235.1 uncultured Oscillospiraceae bacterium
GGGACACCTCCACAAAAACCATACCCCACCGGCGGTGAGTCCGCCGATGGGGTATGGCACGCTATATTGCAGATATTGTTTATTCCCCGAACACCCAAAGGTGGGTTACGCCGAAGGCTTCTCTTATGAAGAAGTTGAGAGCCAGCAGGGGATTGCCGGGCGCGGCGGCGTAGCCTGCGGCATTGACACCGAGACGTGCCGCCATCGCTTTCGAGCGGTAGAGATGATACGAGCTTGAAAGAATGGTGACATTGCCGTCCGGCTCCTCGCCGCGTTGACGGATTATATCAAAGGAAAATTCGAGGTTTTCCATGGTGGAGGTTGCACGATCCTCGCAGATTACGCGTGCCGGGTCTATCCCGGCTTCAACGAGCCATGACCGCATGCATTCCGCCTCGGTGATGTCCTCGCCCTCACCTTGACCGCCGGTTACTATTGCCACGGAGTTGGGGTTTGCGGTGAGAAGATCCAGCGCACCGGAGAGTCGGTAATAAAGCGAGGGAGAGGGGCGTGTTCCCTTGACCTGTGCGCCCAGCACTATGACGTACTCTTTCTCCGCCGCGTCGCGCGTCGTGCTTGCGGAGGATATGATAAGAACCTCCAGCATGCTGAAGTATATCAGCCCAACGCCGATAAGAGCTGCCGCAACACGCCAAAGCCCGGAGGGCAAAAACCTGTGCAGAACGATAACTACCGCGATGAACACAAGCGTATGTGCAATATACGAATATCCATGAAGCGCGAAGCGGAAGAACGCGGCGGCGAGCAACAGCACCGCCAGCACAGCGGCAAGTGGACCTAAGTGAGAAAGCTTATTCATGAATTCAATTCCTCCCATTTTTCGTAGAGGAGCAAAAGCTCATCGTCGAGCGCGGTTTTCTCCCCATCAAGCTCCATTAGCTTTTGGTAGTCCGTCGCATTTTCCTCGGCAAGCCTGTCAAGCTCGGCAATTCGCGCCTCAAGCTTGGCAATCTCGCGCTCAAGCTTTGCAATCGCGCGGTCGCGGTTGGATGATGCGGCGTTTTTCGCGCTTTCCTTTTTGACGGCGGTTTTCTTGGAATTGTTCCGCGCATTTTGCTCAAAAACCGCCT
>CAZBYU010000422.1:0-1075 GCA_964496235.1 uncultured Oscillospiraceae bacterium
CGTAGAGCTGGTCGGAGATGGTGCAGGCCGTGCCCTTGCAGCCGCCGATGTAGGCGGCCCGGGCGCCGATCACGGCGCCGTCGATGCCCTGAGCGCGGCGGGAGCCGAATTCCAGCACGGTCCGGCCCTCGGCGGCCCGGACGATGCGGTTGGCCTTGGTGGCGATGAGGCTCTGGTGGTTCAGGGCCAGCAGGATGAAGGTCTCCACGAGCTGGGCCTGGATGGCGGGGGCCCGCACCGTCAGGATCGGCTCCTGGGGGAAGATGGGCGTGCCCTCGGGGACGGCCCAGATGTCGCCGGTGAAGCGGAAGTCCCGCAGGTAGTCCAGGAATTCACTGGAGAAGAGCTGTCTGCCCCGCAGGTATTCGATGTCCGCCTCGTCAAAGTGCAGGTCCTGAATATAGCGCACCACCTGCTCCAGCCCCGCGCAGATGGCGAAGCCGCCCTTATCCGGGACATCCCGGAAGAAGACATCGAAATACGTGATCCGGTCTTTGTGCTTGCTCTGGAAATAACCGTTGCCCATGGTCAGCTCGTAAAAATCGCAGAGCATGGTCAGATTCAGCTTTTCTTCTGTTTTCATCGCACACCTCAAAAACTGCTCAGGCCAAAGCCGTCGTAATGGTTCTATTATAGGAGTCCCGGCAGCAAAAAGCAATCGCTTTCTTCTGTCCCGGCAATATTTTTCCACGGACCGCTGAAACGGCCGGGATATAGTAAAACGGCACTGAAACAGTGCCGTTTTACGGGATCGTTCCCATCAGGCGGGGATCACTCCTCGTCCTCTTCCTCCTCAGCCTCTTCCAGGCTGGTCAGGTCAAACTCCAGCTTCTCGCCGCAGTTGGGGCAGATGACCTCGCCGTCCTCCAGGATGGACTCGTCAAAGAAGATCTCCTCCTCGCAGGTGGGGCAGGTGGTGGCGTAGCAGTCCTCGTCCTCATCCAGCTCGTCGAAGTCCTCTTCCTCGTACTCGTCGTCTTCCTCGTCCTCGTCGAACAGCACGTCCTCGACATCCTCCAGATCGTCGCTGACAGCGTCCAGCCCCTCGCCCAGCTCGTCGGCGTAATCCTTCAGG
>CAZBYU010000423.1:0-1072 GCA_964496235.1 uncultured Oscillospiraceae bacterium
CCTTTCCACTATCCTTATTTGCATTGTACTGATAGCCATTGTCGTTTCCATCTCCGTTTACCTTGTTCGGCAGAAGCGACAGGGGAAAAGCTCCTGCGGCGCGGGTTGCGCGCACTGTGCCATGCACGGTCAGTGCCACTCTGCCCAAAAGAGCTGAGCGGATAACAACGTCCGTTATCGGCTCGATGTAAGAAAAGGGGGCTGCGGTTCTACACCTCTCCGCAGTCCCCATATTTTTATTTTCGGAGGTAAACGAAATGTACGAATGCGTAATAAAAGTGGGCGGAATGATGTGTTCGATGTGCGAGGCGCACATAAATGACGCAGTTCGCGCCGCCGTGAGCGTAAAAAAGGTCACAAGCTCACGCAAAAAGGGTGAGACCGTTATTCTAGGTGAGAACGAGCCTGACATTGAGGCGATAAAAGCCGCAATTGCGGCAACAGGCTACGATGTGGGCGAGGTAACCTTAAAACCCAAGGAAAAGCACAGACTTTTCGGATAAGAAAAGCTCATAAGAATATAGCCTGCCTCATTTCGGAGACAGGCTATATTCTTATACTGATTATTTGCTTAATCCTTTTTGTTCTCGCCGGAGACCTGGGGGTCAAACTCGTTGACCGCGGTATCGAGAGAATCCTTAATGCTCTTGAGCTGAGCCTTTTTGCTGAACATGTCAACCTTGACACGGTTGGACTCGGCATGAACCATGTTGCCCGCGCCATTGACACAGCCGCCCATGCACGCCATACCCTCGATGAAGTTTGCATCGAGCTTGCCCTTAGATGCCTTGAGCAGTGCGACCTTGCACTCCTCTATGCCGTCACAGCTGAGGGGTTTAAGCTCAAAGTCGCTCCCCTGCTCGTGCAGTGCCTCTGCCGCCGCAGTGGCGAGACCGCCGCAGTGGGCGAATATACGACCGTACTCGGATGCGTCGTTAAGCTGGCTCTCCTCCATGCTCTCGACATCGAGGTCACGGCTGTCGAACATGGCTTGAAGCTCTTCAAACGTGAGGACGCAGTCGACATAGTCACGCACCTCGGGAAGCTGCATCTCACCCTTCTTCGCAGTGCA
>CAZBYU010000424.1:0-1072 GCA_964496235.1 uncultured Oscillospiraceae bacterium
GTTGAGTTCATCACCGGTCTGGTGAAGGACGGCCTGACCAACTCCGATCCCTCTACCGAGACCCGCTATGACCTGCAGGAGCTGTTCGCTGCCGGCAAGCTGGCCATGATGATCGGCCCCAACCAGATCTCCAAGTATGTCAGAGAGAACAACGAGAACCCCATCAACTTCGGCATCGCTTCCATCCCCGCCAACGAGGGTAAGGACACCGCTTCCGTCGGCGTTATGGACCGCTTCATGTGCTTCGCCAAGGACGGCCGTACCGACGCTGAGATGGCTGCTATCACCACTGTGATGGATGCCTTCTATGACGATGCTCCCTATGCTGACTGGGTCATCATGGAGGACTTCCTGCCCGCCACCACCACCGGCGGCGAGATCATGGCCGCTGCTGACGAGAGCGCCGCTGCCTGGATCGACATCGTTGGCTCCGCCAAGTTCTATCCCACCGCTAAGGCTGAGTGGGCGGACGTGAAGCAGGGCGTCATCAACGTTGAGCAGAACGTTCTGCTGGGCGGCAACGCTCAGGAGCTGCTGGACGCTCTGCAGGCTGAGGTCGCTGGCTGATCCCGCGGCTGAAGCGAGCATACTCATCAAGGCGTAAGAAATGGGCCGGGTCATATTTGGCTCGGCCCATTTTATCCCCTGTTATTCAGTGAGCATACAGTCGCTTTCAAAGCGCGGCATCCGTTCGCTTTTTGAAAACGACTGTAACCTGTCGGCATCTCCGGCAAATCTACTTGAGGGAGGGACACTCATGAATCAAACAGAGCCCCGCAATGGAGACAGACTGCCCCGCAGGAGCGGCGGAAAGAGGGCGCTCCGCAAGGTGGAGCCCTATATCTGGATCCTGCCCAGCGTGGTCCTGATGGCAGTCTTCATCATCGTGCCCATCGGCTATGTGTTTAAAATGGCCTTCAGCGAGGTCAGTAAGACCGGCAAGATCAGAGGCTTCAGCGGCTTTGACAACTTTGAAACGGTCATCAACAGCTCTGCCTTCGGCATCGTGCTGAAAAACACCATCGTCTGGACCATTCTGGTCGTGGTGCTGTCCACGGTGCTGGGCTTCATC
>CAZBYU010000425.1:0-1067 GCA_964496235.1 uncultured Oscillospiraceae bacterium
CCATTCCCCTATGTGTACTTTGACAAGTGCGAAAAACAAAATAATTTATTTTCTATACACTTCGACGAAAAAAGGAGCAAACTCGTATGAATATCTTTCAGTTAGAATGTTTCCTGTCTGTGGCCAACACATTAAGTTTTGCCAAAGCCGCAGAACAGCAAAATGTATCCCAGCCAACCATCACCCATCAAATTAAAACCCTGGAAAATGAATTGAACGTAAAGCTTTTTCGCCGCTCAACTCGTTTTGTAGAGATCACTCCCGAGGGACAATCCTTTATTGGAGACGCCAGAAATATGGTGATGATCTCCGAACGAGCCAAACGACGATTTTCCACAGAGGAGAAGGAACTTGTCACTCCGCTTTCCATCGGCTGTTCCAGCTATGCCCAATTAAATCTTTTAACAGATGTACTAAATAAGCTCAATCAGGAAACTCCACACTTTCGTCCCCGTCTGATCACCGCCCCACAAGATCGCCTTTTGCACCTGTTGGAGACGGAACAAATTGATATTATGCTGGATGCCAGAGAAGTCAAGGATTTACAGCCCAAAATCAAATACCGCGAGCTTTGTAAAAGTTATATTACCGGCTTTTGCCGCCATGATCACCCTCTGGCTGGTGCCGAATCCGTTCCGCTAGCGGCTCTTCAGGAAGAATCCCTTATTATTTGTGACCCCATCAGCATCTCGGAAGACATCAGCAAGTATCAGCTCCGGGTAGCTGAAATTCGACGCCCACAAAAACTCCATTTTAGTGCCACTGTAGACAATGCCATCCTCCTTGCCAGTAGCGGCATCGGCATTGCCTTTCTCCCAGAACTCTACATGCTGGACACCCCAAAGCTCGCCAAAATAAATTTAAAAGACTCCACAAAAATTTCTTTTGGAATGTTCTATAAATCCTATCCGGGAGATTCCTTATTAAGAAAGTTTATTCATATGGCGGTGGAACATTTTCAGGGGGAATAGGAAATAGGTCAGCAATTTCTTCTCCTGTGAAAACAAAAATTATTGAAATTAAGTATTTACACCCACTCCTTTTGGTATTTAATATATATTATAGAT
>CAZBYU010000426.1:0-1059 GCA_964496235.1 uncultured Oscillospiraceae bacterium
GAAAGAGGATTAGCCTGTCATGCTAATCCTCTTTTCTTATGAATACAAACCTCTCTTACGCTTTCCAAAAACAGTACGCTTTCACAGCATACCGCTATATATCCAGCTCCAACTGCACCTCTTCCTCTGCTTCCTGCTTAAAATCTTCAATCTTCTCCTGCTTTACAATCGGAAGCTCCTCCAAAGATTCTATTCCAAAATTCCTCAAAAATTCCTCTGTTGTAGCAAAAAGAATCGGTCTGCCGGGTGCATCCAGCCTTCCCGCCTCACAGATTAGATTATACTCCAAAAGCTTATTTACCGGATGATCGGACTTTACCCCACGGATATGCTCAATCTCTACCTTTGTGATTGGCTGCTTGTACGCGATAATAGAAAGTGTTTCCAAAAGCACATCTGTCAGAATATGCTTTTTCGGCACATGTGCAATCTTAATCAGTGATTCATACATCGCAGCCTTCGTACACATCTGAAATGCTCCATCCAATTCAATAATCTGAATGCCGCGATCCGCACCGGAATATTTATCCATCATATTCCGAAGCACACGCCTGCAGGTATCTTCATCCTGCTCTGTTGCAGCCGCAATCCGTTCCAGCTCCACAGCTTCTCCCATTGTAAAGAGAATTGCCTCAATCACTGCTTCCAGTTCCGATAATTTCATGTTCTCCTCCCGTATATGTAATCCAAATGTCATCAAAAATATTTTCCTGTACTATTTTTAATACACCCATTTTCATCAATTCCAAAATTCCCAAAAAACTGACAATCACCATTGTTTTGTCCGGCTGCTCCTCAAGCATTGCACGAAAGTTGAATTTCCGGTGCTCCTTCGCATAAAAGCTGATATATTCCATCCGATCAGGCAGACTAATTGTCTCCTTTTCAATTTTGCCAAATTTGCTTCGTATCGGATCGATTTTATCAATCTGCTTTCGCATTACTGACTGAAAAATATTCTGTAGCTTTGTAAGTGTCAAATCCCCAAAAAGCTCTGATATGTCAATCTCTTCTTTATAATCTGAAATCTCCTCCGGAATTGTGGGCGGCTTAAATAAC
>CAZBYU010000427.1:0-1058 GCA_964496235.1 uncultured Oscillospiraceae bacterium
GCACCAGCCCCGACGGCATTGAGCTTGCCGCCCGCCAGCTGTTCTCTGACCCCAATGCCAAGATTCGCACCGTCCTCGCGTTCGACATTCCCAACTGCCGCGCCTTCATGCACCTTGACACCGTCTTCACTCAGATCGATGTCAACAAGTACACCATTCACCCCGCAATTCTCGGACCTCTTACCGTGTACGAAATCACCCCGGGCAAGTACGATCCTACCGATCTCGTTATCCGCCGCATCGACTCCGACCTCAAGCATATCCTTGAAAAGTACACCCACGTCGACGATGTTGAGCTTATCTACTGCGGCGGCAATGACCTTATCGCGGCGGCTCGCGAGCAGTGGAACGACGGCTCGAACACCCTGTGTATTGCACCGGGCAAGATCGTCGTCTACCAGCGCAACGATGTCACCAACGAGATCCTCAATAAGCACGGTCTCACGGTCCTCGAAATGCCCTCTGCCGAGCTTTCCCGCGGTCGCGGCGGCCCGCGTTGCATGTCCATGCCGCTCATAAGAGCCGAATAATCAGTCAGTAAATATTTTCAAGTATATCCCAAGCCCATAACCTATACATTATTTAAGGAGGAAAAAACACTATGGGAGTTAACATCAGAGGCCGCAGCTTTCTCACTCTTCTTGACTTCACACCCGCAGAAATAAACTACCTCATCGACCTTTCCGCCGAGTTCAAGCGCATGAAGGCAAACGGTGTTGAGCATAAGTTCCTCAGCGACAAGCAGGTCGTTCTTCTTTTTGAAAAGACTTCTACTCGCACCCGTTGCGCGTTTGAAGTCGGCGCACGTGACCTCGGCATGGGCGTCACCTTCCTTGATCCGGGTTCTTCCCAGATGGGCAAGAAGGAGTCTCTTGCAGACACCGCAAAGGTTCTCGGTCGAATGTTCGACGGTATTGAGTACCGCGGCTTCAAACAGTCTGTTGTTGAGGATCTCGCAAAGTATTCCGGCGTTCCCGTGTGGAACGGTCTGACCGACGATTTTCACCCCACTCAGATGCTCGCCGACATGCTCACCGCCAAGGAAGAGTTCGGCGATC
>CAZBYU010000428.1:0-1056 GCA_964496235.1 uncultured Oscillospiraceae bacterium
GGAGCTGATCGACGCCCAGGACCCCGCCGCCCTTTCGGTCAACATCAAGGAGCTGAACAGCAAGACGGTGGAGATCCGCTGTGAGCTGGTGGGCGAGCTGGCGGAGGGCTGCTCCGCGGGCGAGCTGACCCTGTCTCAGACCACGCTGGAGCTGCGGGGCCAGGCGGAGGACATCGACCCGGTGGCCTACGCCAAGGTGACGCTGGACATCGGGACCAGCGCCAACGAGACGGTGAGCCAGAAGCTGGAGCTCAGCTATTATGACAGCTATGACCAACTGATCGAGAATGACAATATCCGTCCCGAAGCGGCGACGGTGCAGGTGACGCTGCCGGTGTTCGTGACCAAGGAGCTGGCGCTGACGGTGAATTTCAAGGAGTCTGACGGACTGCGGGTCTCCAACCTCAGCTATGAGATCAAGCCGACCACCATCATGGTCTCCGGCGACGCGACGGTGCTGAACCGGGTGGACAGCATCGTTCTGGGTGAGTTTGACCTGGCGGACCTGCTGGACAGCGGCGCCTCCAGCCACACCTATCCCATCCTGATCCCGGAGGGCTGCCAGAATCTCAGCGGCGTGACCCGCGCGACGCTGGAGCTGCGGTTCAAGGATATGGCCAAGGCTCAGGTGACCACGGACAGCTTTACCTTTACGGGGCTGCCGGAGGGCAAGCGGGCGGCCCCCCTGACCGAGGAGCTGACGGTGACGGTCTTCGGCACACAGGAGGCGGTGACCGCCGTGACCGGAGAGGACCTGCTGGCAGAGGTGGATCTGAGCAATTACGCGGCGGCCTTCGGGACCTACACCGTCCCGGCCACGGTCAAGGTGGTCACGGGCGGCGATGTGGGCGTGACCGGGACCTATCAGGTCCAGGTCAGCATCCACGACCAGATCCCTGCCCACACGGAGCCGGAAGAATAACCTGAATACAGGAGAAGCATTATGACCCAAATCGCAACTGTGCGGAAGCTCATCGACTCCAAATACGCGGTGATCTCCGTTCCCAGAAAATCCGCCTGCGGCCACGACTGCGAGGAGTGCGCCGGCTGCGGCGT
>CAZBYU010000429.1:0-1055 GCA_964496235.1 uncultured Oscillospiraceae bacterium
CCGAAGCAGGACTTCAAAACTCATCTGCAAAAATGGTGAGCAAGGGAGATTTGCTTCTTGCACTATATGGAGCGACCAGCGGCGAAGTCGATGTTTCAAAAATCAACGGTGCAATCAATCAGGCGATTCTTTGCATACGACCCTATGATATAAGCAAACAATATCTCCGGTATCTTTTAGAGGATAGCAAAGATGACATCGTTAACACATATTTACAAGGTGGTCAAGGAAACCTATCTGCTGAGATTGTCAAAAACCTTCGCATTGATGTGCCAGACTGCGCAGCTCAGACTTCTGTTGTCGAGTTTCTTTCTATTATAGATCGAAGAATAGAAATGTCAGTTGAGGTTTATGAACAAGTACAAACATTGAAGCGCAGTATGCAACAGCAACTCTTTATATAAAGAGTTTTTGCATTACGCTCTTTTTAATTTGTAATAAGTCTGATAGAACTACATCTTCTTGCGAAACCAAGAAGCTGAATTTATGGAGTAGCCCTGTTATATATTCAGAAACATTCACATCAAATATTGGAATCGAAATATTCTCAATATCAGATGGACTTATATTAGGCTGTGCGCCAGCAACGAGAAGATTATTTAGGCTTTTAGAGAAAGAAAAACTTTGGAGTATTTCACATAAGTATTCTAATGAGTATGCCTCGCTTTTGCATACAAACTTTCCAACTCGCTGATTTAGATATGATTTTTGATCCTCAATATAAATACCCATTTTGCCTGTGGTTGCACCCGACATAGCAATTAACAAATCGCCTTTTTGAATAACAAATCGGTCATCAATCTTGATTGATTGAGGATATGAAACAGCATTCTGTGTGGATGCAATTCCATTATTTATATCTGAAATCCGTATAACCGTAATACCGCTATCTCCGAAGAG
The DNA here is from genome assembly GCA_964496235.1 of uncultured Oscillospiraceae bacterium. GTDB lineage: Bacteria > Bacillota > Clostridia > Oscillospirales > Oscillospiraceae > Limivicinus. The sequence goes on from CAZBYU010000429.1 coordinate 901, forward strand.
TTCACTTTTGAACGCAAAACCTCCTTGTACCGTATACAATTCGCCAAGTCGCTTATACTCTATGTTGTCTTGATAATGTGTCTCGATGGAATGAAACACTCCTCTTTTATACTTCTTGAGGTAATCAATGGCTTCCTGCTGCTTGCGCATCCGAC
>CAZBYU010000430.1:0-1050 GCA_964496235.1 uncultured Oscillospiraceae bacterium
ATCTGTGCTCATTGGGTTCATCTCCCTTGATTATCAGTTTGTTGTGCATGCCCTCGGGTGGAGCCTCGCCGCCACCGAGGCGTTTTGAAAGCCCCTCTGCCAGCGCACTGAGCTTTGCCGCCACAGTGGAGTAGTCCATTCGCGTCGGTCCTACCACGCCGATAAGCCCCCGGGTATTGTCTCCCGCGTCGTAGCTTGCTATCACCACGCTCGAGCCTTTCAGCTCCTCCGCCACGTTCTCCGGACCTATCAGCACGCGAACCTCGTTGTCGCTCATCATCTGTTCCTCCGGTGGCAGAAGATATCCCCCACCAGAAAGGTAATTCATCAGCGCGTGTGCCTTGTCCGGGTCACGGAACTCCGGCTGGTTGAGCAGGCGGTTCTCGCCGCTTATGAACGCCGCGGGCTTATCCGCCTGCGTCAGCACCTCTATCGCAAAGGCCGCAATGACGGAGGTTATGCCCATCGTGTCGTCCGCCGCGCGTTCCGCCGCACTTATCATCAAGGGCGTTATCTGGCTTTCCGTCACGCCGGTGAAGCTCGCGTTGAACAGTGTCGACAGCTTTCTCATCATACTCTCCGTCACGGAGACAGGCAGATGCACAAGCTTATTTTGCACGCTGTTATTTGACAGCATCACGACTATTATAAAGGTGTTCGCGTCGACATATATGATGTCAAACCGCTTTATCGTCACCTCGGTGTGCGTTGTAAGGGCGAGTGCGGGATAATCCGTAAGCTGTGAGGCGAGGCGGCTGACATTGTCTATCGTCACGTCAAGTGCGCGGAGCTTATCGTTGAGCTTGTGGTTAAGCTCCTCCGTCTCCTCTATGGAAAGCCGTTGCTTTTCCATCAGCTCGTTGACGTACATTCTGTACCCCATCGGAGTGGGTACACGCCCGGCAGAGGTGTGCGGCTGTTCGAGATAGCCCATGCTGACAAGCTCGGCAAGCTCGTTGCGTATCGTCGCCGAGGAACAGCCCAGCCCCGCATTCTCCGCGATGACCTTGCTTCCCACAGGCTCCGCCGTGCGGATATATTCGTCCACCA
>CAZBYU010000431.1:0-1050 GCA_964496235.1 uncultured Oscillospiraceae bacterium
AGCGCATCCTTGGTAAGGATGAGGTCCCCAGTTCGAATCTGGGTAGCAGCTCCAAAAAGAGTTCGTGTTTCCACGAACTCTTTTTTTATTTGTCTCGCACTTTTTAACCGCGGAACTCATTAAAATATCGTTATCAAAAGATAAAAGCCGCATTAAATGCGGCTTTTACTATTACTGATTCTTTGCTGTCGGCTATTCCTCAGAACTCGGCGTTGCCGGTTGTTCTCGGGTGAAGCTCAACATCACGGATATTGCTGACACCGGTGAGGTACATCACCATGCGCTCAAAGCCGAGACCGAAGCCTGCGTGACGGCAGCTGCCGTAACGGCGCAGATCGAGATACCACCAGTAGTCCTCCTCATTGAGACCCAGCTCGTGCATACGCGCTGTGAGAACGTCCAAACGTTCCTCACGCTGTGACCCGCCTATTATCTCGCCCACGCCGGGAACAAGGCAGTCCGCCGCCGCGACGGTCTTTCCGTCGTCGTTCTGGCGCATGTAGAAGGCCTTGATGTCCTTGGGGTAGTCGGTGACGAAGATGGGCTTTTTGAACACGTTTTCGGTGAGGTATCGTTCATGCTCGGTCTGGAGGTCAATGCCCCACTCGACGGGGTAGTCGAACTTTTCACCGCTCTTAATGAGAATATCCACCGCCTCGGTATAGCTGACGCGACCGAAGTCGTTACTCACGACGTTATGCAGACGCTCAAACAGACCCTTGTCGACAAAGGAATTGAAAAACTCCATCTACTGCGGACAACGCTCCAGTGTGCGGTTAATGATATACTTCACCATTGCCTCGGCAGTGTCCATATAGTCGTTCAAATCGGCAAACGCCATCTCCGGCTCTATCATCCAAAATTCCGCCGCGTGACGCTGAGTATACGACACCTCTGCGCGGAAGGTGGGACCGAAGGTGTAAACATCGCCAAACGCCATTGCAAAGTTTTCCGCATTGAGCTGACCGGATACTGTGAGGCTGGTGGGCTTGCCGAAGAAGTCCTTGCTGTCATCGACAGTGCCGTCCTCCTTGAGGGGGAGGTTATTCA
>CAZBYU010000432.1:0-1047 GCA_964496235.1 uncultured Oscillospiraceae bacterium
GTTTGATAAAAGCTCACTTATTGCAACTCAGAACATCATGCTGGGTTCCCTGCGCATTCAGGAAATTCTGCAGGACATGTACAACAATACGGACAATTATCAAAATTTAATCTATGAATATATTTCACATGATTTGCATGTTTTTGCACAGCTTTATCTGAATAAAATCAAAATCAAAAACATTATCGCTGTCGGGAACCAGCTTTCCAGCTTTGTGAAATACCTTTCGACACATCATTTCGGAAAACTGATTCCCTTCGATGCAAAGGGTGCAAAAAAGGATTCCGTCAACCGTTCGGAATATGAAGAATTTTACCGTGCCATCAGTTCACAAAAGCCGGAGGAATTAAGTCAGGAGCTGCATATCAGTCTTGATAAGGCATCTCTCCTTCTTCCTACTGCCATGATTTACCACAATATTTTTGAAGAAACACAGGCAGAACAGATGTGGCTTTCCGGCATCACATTATGCGATGGCATGGCCGCCGACTTTGCAGAAAGAAAAGCGCGGATTACTCCCGCACACAGCTTTGCTGATGACATTCTTTCCGCAGCGCGTCAAATTGCAGCACGTTATTCCTGCAGTCCGAAGCATAACCTCTTAGTAGAAAAAATTGCACTAAAAATATTTGATACGGTCAAAAAGCAGAATAATCTGACAAAGCAGGAACGACTGCTGCTCCGGATTGCTGCCATCCTGCATAATTGCGGTGCATTTATTAACTTGAATGATATAGGAGAAAATTCCTACAAGATTGTTACTTCGACAGAAATCATCGGCATTTCACACATGCAGCGTATGATTGTTGCTGCCATCGTCCGCTATACAACGGGAAATTTCCCGCAATTCGCCGAGATGGAGGATGTCTTTGAAAAAGAGGACTATATTAAGATTGCAAAGCTCAATGCAATTCTGCGTCTGGCAGATGCAATGGATCGCAGTCATCGTCAAAAATTCCGAAATGTTACAATTGTTTTAAGAAACAATACATTGCACATCACCGGACACACATTATATGACATCACACTAGAGCAGGGGATTTTTGC
>CAZBYU010000433.1:0-1045 GCA_964496235.1 uncultured Oscillospiraceae bacterium
GCTCTGCTCGCCGTGCGTCGTAAGCACCGCTTCATCACCATGGAGGACGTGGACGAGGCAGTCTTGAAGGTTCAGATGGGGCCGGAAAAGAAGAGCCGCAAGATGAGCGACAAGGCTCGCCGTCTCACGGCATACCACGAGTCCGGTCACGCCGTGGCGGGCAAGTTCCTTACGCATGTTGACCCTGTGCATTATATCACCATCATACCTCGCGGCGCGGCAGGCGGCTTCACTCTGTTCCGCCCGCAGGAGGATTTGGAGAACTTCAAATCCCGCGAGGAGATGTTTGAAAACATTGTCATGGCTCTCGGCGGGCGCATCGCGGAAAAGCTGTTCCTCGATGATATATCCACCGGTGCGTCCGGAGATATCCAGCAGGCAAGCTCCATTGCCCGTGATATGGTCATGAAATACGGCATGAGCGACCGTCTCGGTCCCATATCGTATGATACCTCCGGTCACAGCATCTTCATCGGACGCGACTTCGGTCAGACAAAGAGCTATTCCGAGGAGACCGCCGCCGTTATCGACGAGGAGGTCAAGAAGCTCTTCGACGCGGCGGCAGAGCAGTGCGAAAAAATACTCACCGAGCATGCCGACCAGCTCCGTGCCATTGCCGAGTATCTGCTTGAGCATGAGACCATGGAGGCGGAGGAGTTCAATTACTTCTTCGAGCATGGTGAGTTCATGCCTATCTCCGCAAAAAAGATTCGCGAGGCGAAAAACGACGACACGATTGAGCGTCCCGCCCGCCACATCTCCATGATAGACGGCTACGCCGAGGAGCAAAACGCGATCCCGGCAGAGACCGAACTCACCCCCGGCGACGGCATTACCGACGCCCCGACGGAGGATAAGGGCGAATAATAAGTGACCATACAAGCTCTTGGCTTTGCCAAGAGCTTGTTATTATTCTTTCCCCACATTTCTCTTGACAAAGGAGTGTGGAATATTGTATACTCAAACCGTACTAAACGCGATAACACAGTACACACGAAAATGGAGGCGATAATTTGATAAGCATCAATTACCGCGACGCACGACC
>CAZBYU010000434.1:0-1032 GCA_964496235.1 uncultured Oscillospiraceae bacterium
AATATCGAAGACACCTACGACGGCGATCAAATATCGCTGTTTGGATGAGACAAAACCAAGAGAGTTCCTTAGAGTACGATAAATGCTCTAAGGAACTCTTGTTTTTGTCAGGCATTGTCTTTGCTGATCTTATTCAGTACGATACGTGCTAAAGCAATAAATATAACAGTTAATCCAATAAGCACTCCCCAAGAAAGTAGCATGTGTCCGATTGTGTGATTGAAGAAGCTTTCAGTCTCGTGAGGTATCATGACGCCTTCTTGCTGTAAACGCAATGGGAGGGCATTCAAATTGGCTGTTGTTCCGTAGTTCTCCATGCTCCAGCGACATACAGCGAACCATGATATGATCCCTGTTGCGCCGCTCAACCTGAAGATCAGTCCGGAAAAAAGTATTTGAGGCATTAGTAGAATCGGTGCAACAGTCATTGCTCTGTCTGCGTTTGTAAAGAGTGACGAAACAAACAAACCCATGGCAGCCGATGCTATTGCGGTCAAAAAAGTTGTTGCAAGAACCTCTGCCGCAGGAGGGAGCAAAATTCCGTCAGACGGCAGACCAACAAGCAAAGCAAACACTCCCGTTACCAGTCCGCTTTGAAGCAAACACAGCGTTCCAAAAGCATGTCATATAGCGTCAAATTGTCATATACGATATCTGATCGAGGAACATACAGACATGTTTTTTTGCCTTTCCTTTTCATAAATAGTCTTTTGCTTTTTTCTATGGATATGAGAATAAATGTAATGGTGTCTTTGCTGCCATTTTTCAGAGCTTCTTCGAGCAGTAACTTTGCAGCGGCAACATCTGTGTTGTCGTATATTATTTTTTTATTGATTCAACATCGACCATATCGGTGAGACCGTCCGAGCATATCAAATACTTGTCACCGCTGAGGTATGCTCCTGTTGCGATGTATGGAGAGATGATCATCTCGTTTTCGGGAATACCGAGATTTTGTGTGAGAGGCGGCTTGATTCCAAACGCAGATGCCGATCGTTTTTTCGCACATGTCGGTCAATTTTCTGAAAAATA
>CAZBYU010000435.1:0-1030 GCA_964496235.1 uncultured Oscillospiraceae bacterium
CTCCTGCAGCATGCTCTTTTGCTCCTCTGCCTGCGTCTGAGTATCTTCAGAAAGAAGTGACTCCCTTTCCTGCTGCTTTGCATTCTCTGCCGCCAAAACAGCGTTTGTTTCCTGAATTGCCTCCTGCAGCATGCTGAAATCTGGAACCTTTTCCGTTTCATGCTCTTCCTTCATCTCGTCCACGGCTGCAGTCACCTCCACCGAAGGCTTCTTAAAAAGACGTGTGAGGCCTTTCGGTGTAATATGTCTGACATTCATAATAACAGCCTCTTCTCCAAGTTCTTCCTTTGCCAGCCTGCATGCCGCTTCCTCTGTTGTTGCTATGTATTTTCTGATAACCATTTATGCTGTCACCATCCCTATAGATTGTAGTTCAACGTCAGTATCAATCTCATTGTATGAAACAACAATCAAATCGTTAAACTGCTCTGACGTTAATTTTTTAAAGTACATCCGCACAATCGGCGAAGTTACAATAATCGGATTCTTTCCAAGCTCCTCCATCTTGTCCATCTCTTCCTTGACGGAATTCAAAATGCTCTGTGTTTTCTCAGGGTCAAGATTGATATAAGCTCCCTGCTCCGTCTGTTTAATGGAACCCATAATCTCCTGCTCTATCTTCGGATCAAGTGTAACAACACTTGTCATCTCATTTGCAGGAAAATATTTATTCGAAATCGCACGTTTCAGGCTCTGCCGTACATACTCCGTCAACACATCCGTATCTCTCGTTGTTGTTGCATTGTCTGCCAGTGTTTCAAAAATAGTAACAAGATCCCGAATGGAAATCCCCTCACGGAGCAGATTCTGCAATACCTTTTGAATCTCGCCCACACCCAGCAGCTTAGGAACCAGCTCTGAAACCAGCGTCGTATTCGCATCCTGTATATTGTTAATCAGATTCTGTACATCCTGTCTTGTCAAGAGCTCATCCAAATGATTTCTGACAACCTCTGTCAAATGCGTCGCAATGATGGAAGGCGGATCAACTACCGTATAGCCTAACGATTCCGCGCGCTCTCTCTGTGCT
>CAZBYU010000436.1:0-1024 GCA_964496235.1 uncultured Oscillospiraceae bacterium
GTTGTTGAGCGGCTTGCCCGTCTTCTCGTCGAAGAGAAGCTGCTCGCTCATGCCGAAGCCGATGGCCATGGACATACCGCCGTGTACCTGCGCCTCGGCGAGCGCGGGGTTGATGAGGCTGCCGCAGTCGTGGACGTTGATGATCTCCTTGAGCGTGACCTTGCACATCGGCACGTCGACCTCCACGTCGGCGAAGGTGCAGCCGAAGGAATAGGCGTTGTTGCGGATGGTGTAGGTCGACTCCGCCGTGATATGCGCGCTGTCGGCGGCATTGTACTGCGCGGTCATCGCAAGCTCGGAGAGGCTCATGAGCACCTTCCCATCGACCCTGCGGATGATGTTACCCTCAACGATGTCCATATTCTCCACGCTCTGACGCGTGAGCTTGGCCGCGTACTCAAGAATTTTCCGGCGCAGCAGCTCCGCCGTCTGGCGGATGGAGAAGCCCGCGACATAGGTCTGGCGGCTGGCGTAAGCGCCGAGGCCGGTCGGGGTAATATCGGTATCCTGACAGGAGACCACGCGCACGTCGCGATAGCTCGCAAGACCCACCGCCTCGGCGGTCATCTGCGCGTAAGCCGTGTCCGCGCCCTGCCCGATCTCCGTCTCACCGCACTGGAAGGTCACCGTGCCGTCGAGATTGAGGAGCATTCGGTTCGAGGACGTCTCGAGCGAAATGGGATAGACCGCGGTATTATACCAGAACGCCGCCACGCCGATGCCGCGGCGGATATCGCCGGTATCCTTCGCGTACTCCGCGACCTTGCGGTCGTAGTCGATGTACGCCTTGCCCTTTTCGAGGCACTCGCGGAAGGAATCGTAGTAGTTCGTATTGCCCGTGAAGCCGTCGTGGAAGCCCTTGGGCATGATGTACCTCATGCGGTACTCGAGCGGGTCGACGCCGACCGCCTTCGCGCACTCGTCGATGTTCGCGTCGTCGGCGAAGCTCGCCTGCGGCATACCGTAGCCGCGCATCGCGCCCGCGGCGGGACGGTTGGTGAACACCGTCCACGCGTCACCCTCG
>CAZBYU010000437.1:0-1014 GCA_964496235.1 uncultured Oscillospiraceae bacterium
TGTCCTCGACAACGCCAATCGATGCGTTGAATATTTTGTATAAAATGCAGACAAGATTAAAGGAACGGATTTAGCACTGCAGCAGAAATGGAAAATGATACTATCAAAAGGAGGCTGTTATGTCACAGATTCATTTGCTCAGTCAGGATACGATTAACAAAATAGCCGCAGGTGAAGTGATTGAACGTCCTATGGCAGTTGTGAAGGAGCTTTTGGAAAATGCGATAGATGCAAAAGCGACTGCCGTTACGGTTGAAATTCAGGATGGCGGAAAGTCATTAGTCCGCATTACGGATAATGGGAGCGGAATTGCCCCGGATGATATAGAGCTGGCATTTGCACCTCATGCAACCAGCAAGATTCAAAATGTATCCGATTTGCTTTCTGTTTCCAGTCTGGGCTTTCGGGGAGAGGCACTTGCAAGCATCGCCTCTGTCTCCCAACTGGAAATGGTTACGAAACCAAAAGAAGAATTGATGGGAATCCGTTATTGTGCGGATGGCGGAGAGAAGAAAGTACAGGAGAGTGTGGGCTGTCCGGACGGTACGACCTTTCTGATACGCAATCTGTTTTATAATACGCCCGCAAGGCTGAAATTTTTAAAAACGCCTGCAACAGAGGCAAGCTATGTCAGTAGTCTGGTAGAACGGATGGCATTGTCAAGACCGGATATCTCCTTTCGTTTTATCAATCAGAAGCAGACAAAGCTGTCTACCTCCGGAAATAATAATCTAAAGGAAGTCATCTATCACATTTATGGAAGGGAAATTACGGCAAATCTGATTGAGGTTTCTCAAAGTGAAGTCTTTTGTACGATTACGGGATATATCGGGAAGCCGGTTGTCTCAAGAGGAAATCGCAGTATGATGAATTACTTCATTAATGGGCGTTATATCAAAAGTCCTATTCTTCATCGGGCAATCGAACAGGCATATGCACCATACTCTATGCAGCACCGTTATCCGTTTACGGCATTGCATTTTCAGATTGATCCTCAGTTTATCGATGTAAATG
>CAZBYU010000438.1:0-1009 GCA_964496235.1 uncultured Oscillospiraceae bacterium
GCATAAAGCATATCTTTCTCCTATCTGCCATCATGCAGTGATGGCATGCGAAAAATAGTATACGTTCTTATGACATATTTGTCATCATGAACGCCATAAACCGGGGCGCGGCATCAAATCGCGCCCCGACTTATTGTTTAAGCTTAAAGCTTTGCCACAACCGCGGCACAGCGCGGGCAAAGACCGGTCTCGGCATCTGCCTGCTCGGAGTGCATCCAGCAGCGCGGACATTTCACGCCGGGAGCCTCCGTCACGGAGATCTTCAGCCCCGGGTTGTTCACGCCCTCGCCTATGACCGCGTCACCCTCGGCATCGTCCTCGGAGATGAGGCACTTTGACACGATGAACAGCTCTGCAAGGTTCATGCTCTCCACGGTCTTCACGGCCTCGCGGGAGGCATCGTCCACCGCGTGGAGGGTGACCGCCGCCTCGAGGGGCTTGCCGATGCGCTTGTTGGCGCGGGCATTTTCCAGCACGCCGTTGACATCGGAACGCAGGGAGATGAGCGCGTCCCACTTTGCAAGCTCGGTCTCGGTAAGCGAATACTCGCCAAACTGCTTGTTCATGCAGTTGAGAACCACGTTGCGGGCATCGTCACTATCACGGTGAGGCATGGCAAGCCAAATCTCATCGCAGGTGAAAGCGAGAATGGGGGCGAACATCTTGGTCATGCTGTCGAGTATGAGCCAGAGCGCAGTCTGCGCGGAGCGACGCTCAAGCGAGTCGGGGGCTTCGCAGTAAAGTCTGTCCTTGATGATGTCAAGATAGAAGCTGGAAAGCTCGACCACACAGAAGTCGTTTATCGCGTGAGATACGATGTGGAACTCATAGTTGTTATAAGCGTCCTCGACCTTGGCGATAAGCGCGTTGAGCTTCGTGACCGCCCAGCGGTCAAGCTCCGTCATATCCTCGGGCGCGACGAGATGATTGGGGTCAAAGCCGTCGAGGTTGCCGAGGCAGTAACGCGCGGTGTTGCGGAACTTGAGGTAGTTTTGGCTGAGGTGCTTGA
>CAZBYU010000439.1:0-1007 GCA_964496235.1 uncultured Oscillospiraceae bacterium
CCACTGGATGATTCAGCTGGACAAGCGAATCGTCTATCTGGAGGACGAGATCGATTATAATGAGGCGTATCTGGAGCTGCAAAAGCTGCGCTACTGCGACAGCTTTGAATACGAGTTCCGCGTCCCCGATGACGTGCTGTATCTGGGCATTCCGAAGTTCAGCCTCCAGCCGCTGATCGAAAACGCCATCCTCCACGGTCTGCGCAACAACTCCCTCTCCGGGCGGATCATCATTTCGGCTGTGCAGGAAGGCGAACGGCTCTATCTGCACATCGCAGACAACGGAAAGGGCATGACGCCTGAGCGCCTGGCGCAGCTGCAGACGCATATCTCCGGCTCCGCCGCGCTGCCCGATTTCGGAATCGGCGTCCGGAATGTCCATACCCGCATCCAAATGCTGTTCGGCGAGGATTACGGCGTATCGGTCAAAAGTCAGTACGGCAGCGGGACGACCGTTACGATCACCCTGCCGTCTCTTTCCAAAAAAGACATGGAGAGCATCTCCCTATCGGACAAGCGGGAAGCCGCGGAACGAAGAAAGCGAGGACAAATATGAATTATTCGATTCTGGATTTTGGCGCGTCAGCCGAAAACGCTGCCGCTGTCAACGGGCGTGCCATTCAGCGCGCCGTAGACCACGCCGCCGCACAGGGCGGCGGAACCGTCTTTATCCCTGCCGGGCGCTACGAGACCGCCCACATCCGGCTGCGCAGTCATATCCGGCTGGAGCTGGATGCCGGAGCCGTCCTGGTCGGCTCTGACCGCTATGAGGACTGCACCTGCTCCTCCACGCCCTATCCCAGCGTGGATATGATGGGCATCCCCTCCCCTGCCGCCGATACCTGCTGGGCTGCTCTGCTCTGGGCAGAGGATGCCGAGGACATCACGGTCTGCGGCAGCGGTACGCTGGAGGGGCGCGGAATGCACTATCCGATGGCGGACGACCCCGTGCTTCGCCGCCCGATGCTGCTGTTCTTCGAGCGGTGCAGCCAGGTGCGGGTGCAGGG
>CAZBYU010000440.1:0-1002 GCA_964496235.1 uncultured Oscillospiraceae bacterium
GACCATACACCGATTATATCGAGCATCTCAAAAGCGACAAAATACGCATAAAAAGCCATGGACAAAAATAAGAGAATCTTTTGCCGAAAGGTGAAGATATATAAAAACAAAAAAGGAGAACACACATGAAACGCAATTCCTCTTTTCTGCGGGTTTTGGCGGCAATTCTTTCTGCAATTATGCTTCTCGGCGTGATATCGCTGATGGCAGTCGGTGCGGCGGCGGAAGAATTTAAGTCAGAGACCCACACGGTATTCAAGGATACCAAATCGACCCTTGCGCCCGGTGTGACGCAAAACATCAAGTATGCCTATGCCGCTGACGGTAATCAAATGGTGTACTATGTCGCTACGGCAGATGTTACCCGTGACGATGTCATCCTCCAGACCTCGTATAAAAATCAGTATGAGAATGGTCTGGGTATGGAAAAACTGACGGCTCAGGCAGCTTATGCCAATCAGAAGTACAGCGATCCGACTGATCCTGGCTTTATCAGCGAGAACTATAATGTTGTCGCAGGCGTAAACGCCTCCTTCTATCACATGGGTACCGGTCAGCCTATGGGAATCACCTTTATTGATGGTGTTTCCTTTGGCTCGAATGCCTACGACAATTTCTTTGCTATTTTGAAGGATGGCAAGACTGCCGTTATCGACTATGCCTTCAATTTGAGCAACTATGTGGATGAGAATGGCGAAAGCACCATTTGGCAGGCAGCTGCCGGCTCTGCATGGCTGGTTCGTGACGGTAAAGATGTAACTGCAAGCGCAAGCGGCTCGTACAATACCGATCGCCATTCACGCACATGCGTTGGTATTACGGATGACGGCAAGGTCGTTCTGATGTCACTTGATGGTCGTCAGGTTCCATTTTCCTGCGGCGGATCTTTCCATGAGCTTGCACAGATCATGCTTGAGGCGGGCTGTGTTGCCGCTGTCAATCTCGACGGCGGTGGATCTACCACATTTATTTCCAGACCGGCAGGCTCGAACGAACTGCAGC